>JBCBHT010000001.1:0-108446 GCA_038525335.1 Cyanobacteria bacterium J06621_15
CTGGGCTTTTCACACTAAATATAAATTCTGAAAAGATAGACTTTTTAACAAAATATGGACTATTTTCATTTTTATTAAATCGAAATCTTGCCCAATCTTGTATCGCTTGACGATGAGGTAAAATCAAAGCAAATAATGGAATAATTAGCAGCAGATTCCATATATATAAAGCGGTCATAGATGGGTTGAAACGGCTCAGACCATCATATTGTTGGTTACTATAAGGTTCGGAAATAAAGAATCCTATAAGTACTATTTCAAAACAGGTAAAAATTAAGTAACTTTGCTGTTTACTAAAAACTGTCGCATTAGGATTGCGAAAACAACGTTTTAATCCTTGCCAAACCCAATATGTCCATAATGCATAATTTGCTAAATATAGCGCAATGACACCAAAAAAACTTTTACCTATAGCGAAATTAAAGAACTGTAATTGGAGTAATTGTGGAGTTCGAGTATTAAACAAATCTGGGAAAAAATAATGACTAATATCTGTAGGACTCCATAATGTTTGAAAACCAAGGTAATTATAGTATTGACCGCTATCGCTAAACATCATTGATACAGATAGAAAGAGCAGAACGAAACCGCTACCCAACCAAGGCTTAAAACCACTTAATGCTTTACCACCGAATACACCAAATAACGAAGCAAGACTATAAAAGAAAGTACAGGTAGCTACCAGCGTTAAGTAGAAGCATAAGATATTTACAGCAGAAATATTCCCCCTAATTCCTATCAAAAAATGAAAAGGAATTGCAGCAATAAAAACTAGATAAATTAGAACTGGAACTCCTAACATTTTTCCAGCAAAGATACTCATTTCTGATTGTGGACTCAAACGAATAAAATTCAGCGTTCCTTTACGCTCTTCCTGGGATAAATCATTAATTATTAAATAAGTTCCTGCTACCAAAAGTGTAAAAATTAAAATTACACTAAGTGATAGGAACATGTATTTAAAGTGGTCTTGCCACCATAATTCCATATTAATTTGATTGGAAGGACAGGATAACCATGATGAATAGTTGTCTTTTGTAGGGTTAGGTAAATTGCAATATTTATCAAGAATATTAATATCCGTCTTACTATCCAAATTAGGAATTTCTCTTAACTGATATAGAAATAAAATTAATTGAGTAGCAAGAGATGTAACTATAGCGATAATAACTGGAAACGGTTTGAGACGACCTTTTAATTCTCTTAAAAGTTGTGGATTCCAATCGCCAATTTTATCAATTGAGTTAAGCATGATAGTAGATAGTTGTTAGTGGATAGTTGATAGTATTTAGTTGTTAAAAACTAGGAGTTAAGAGCTAGGAATTGAGAGTTAATAATTTAGGTTTTTCTATTTCTTCTTCACTGTTAACTGTATGTCCCTATCGGGACACGCTTCGCTAACACTGTTCACTGCTCACTGTTAACTGTTAGCTAGCTTGTTTATGACCTAATTTAAGAAAAATACTTTCTAAATCTTCTTGAGTACATTGAAATCCGGTTAAAGGAATTCCAGCGGTTACTAAAGAACGTAATAAATCAGCAGAATCTTCTTCTTTTCCTGAAAAGTTGATTCTGACGCTATCTTTACTACTTAATATTTCCCACTCTTCAACTAAAGGATTATTCTTAAGTTCGCTGATTAATGCTTCTTGTTTTCCTAAAGTGGAAATAACTATCTGTTGAGTAGCGCAACTTTTATAAAGCTCTTGTAAAGAAGCACTTTCAACTAAAAACCCTAGTTCCATGATTCCCACGGAGGTACATAACTCAGCTAAATCGCTCAGAACGTGAGAAGAAATCAAAATAGTCATTCCAGCTTCCTGGAGAACCTTGATAATTTCTCGAAATTGCATCCGAGCTATGGGGTCAAGTCCGGAAACTGGTTCGTCAAGAAGTAAAATAATTGGTTCGTGAATAATAGTTCTAGCCAAACACAAACGCTGTTTCATCCCTCTTGATAGAGTTGAAATTAAGCTATTACGTTTATTCTCTAGCTGGATTAACTCTAAAACTTCGTGTAATCTCTTGGTTCGTTTTGGTTCTTTGAGCAGATACAACCGAGCAAAATAATCGAGATAATCCCAAACTGTTAGTTCTTTATATAAAGGATAGTCATCTGGTAAATAACCCAAACGACGTTTAAGAGTAGGGTTTGTTTTATCCCGACGTAACCTATCACCGTTTAAATAGATTTCCCCTGCTGTGGGTTCTTCAGCTGCTGCTAACATCCGAATCAGAGATGTTTTACCAGCACCATTGGGACCGATGAGTCCGTAAACTTCACCTTCACCAATTTCTAAATCGAGATTATTAACTGCTATATGTTTGTCAAACTGCTTGTATAGTCCGCTAGTACGAATGGCTAATTCTTTTACCATTATTTTTAGGGAAAGATAAGATGTATTGATGTTTTTTGACTAACCTAGCTTTTCCCTACAGCTTTGACGTGAGTAATTTCGAGGATTATAAATTCTATTTACACAAACTTGATATTTTAAGTGTATTTACTATTTGTAATGACTTAATTAAAACAAAAATATTTATATCGGCTAGCACAATGTTTTTATAAAAACGTTAGGTTTAAGGTATACCTTTAGGAGACTGGGAAACGCTTTACCCATCAGAATTAATGAAACGAACTACTACCAAAAAAATAATGTTTTGATTTTCGATAGGGAATTAAACAGTTAGAACTGAACAATAATTTTAATGGTCAAAACAAAAAGGACAACAACACCCTACAAATAGGTACAGTTGCCCGGTATTATATAAAACTGCACTTTTATAAAAAGCATCTATCACTTGTATGACCCAATATCGCATTACCCTACTTCCTGGAGATGGCATCGGTCCTGAAATTATGGCTGTAGCGGTAGATGTACTCAAAGTAGTAGGAAAAAAATTTGATATACAGTTTGATTTTCAAGAAGCTTTAATTGGTGGTGCTGCAATTGATGCGACGGGGGAACCTTTACCAGAAGCGACATTGAAAACTTGTCGCAATAGCGATGCTGTTTTACTTG
This sequence comes from Cyanobacteria bacterium J06621_15, assembly GCA_038525335.1. Lineage (GTDB taxonomy): Bacteria > Cyanobacteriota > Cyanobacteriia > Cyanobacteriales > Nostocaceae > Rivularia. The sequence continues at coordinate 3,024 of JBCBHT010000001.1, forward strand.
CTGCTATTGGTGGTTACAAATGGGATTCTTTACCATCAAATAAGCGTCCCGAAGCTGGTTTATTAGGATTGCGTGCTGGTTTAGAATTATTTGCAAATTTACGTCCCGCGAAAATCATACCCCAGTTGATTGACGCTTCAACTTTGAAGAAAGAAGTTGTTGAAGGTGTCGATATTATGGTGGTTCGGGAATTAACTGGTGGAATTTATTTTGGTAAACCCAAAGGAATTTTTGAGACAGAAACCGGTGAAAAGCGCGGAGTTAATACAATGGCTTATACCGAAGCCGAAATTGAACGCATTGGTAAGGTCGCTTTTGAAGCAGCACAAAAGCGAGGAGGTAAACTCTGTTCTGTAGATAAAGCCAACGTTTTAGATGTATCTCAACTCTGGCGAAATAAAATTACTAAACTGGCTGAAGAATATCAAGATGTAGAATTAAGCCATCTTTATGTAGATAATGCTGCCATGCAGTTGTTACGCGCTCCTAAACAGTTTGATACTATCGTTACCGGTAATTTATTTGGCGATATTCTTTCCGATGCAGCAGCCATGCTCACCGGCAGTATTGGTATGTTACCATCTGCTAGTCTGGGAGCAAATGCGCCTGGAGTATTTGAACCAGTTCACGGCTCGGCTCCCGATATCGCAGGACAAGATAAAGCCAATCCTTTAGCACAGATTTTGAGTGCAGCAATGATGCTACGCTACGGTTTAAACCAAGGTGATGCAGCAGACTATATCGAAAAATCAGTGTTTCAGGTATTACAGACAGGTTTCCGTACAGGAGATATCATGTCCGAAGGAATGAATCAAGTGGGTTGCCAAGCTATGGGTAAAGCACTGATTCAAGCTTTAGAAAAGTAGTTACAAAAATAATTACAAGAATAGTTAAGCTTTATGATTCCGTTGGCATAACACGTCTCCCTAAAAAGGAAACTTTCGGATAAACTTAATTGCAAACCTAGTCACAAAACAAAAGTAATTCGTGTACGCATTACGACAAGGGCAAGAAAATTTTACCAACCCCGTAGCTCAGTCTCCACTGGCTGATTCTTCTGTCGTCAGAGCAGCGGGTCAAATTTACTATACTTACTGCGAAGTACATCCGGAAATGGCTGGGCAACCTTCGGGAGTTGCTATCAATCGTGGAAATCATCGAGGAAAGGTAATTTTTACTCTGCAACCGGTTCTTTTACCGCAAGAGTGCTTCGTTCCATTGAATCAAATCGAATCTCATATGTATTAGTTGTTAGTGGTTAGTGGTTAGTTGTTAGTTGTTAGGAGTAATTAAGGTTAAAGGCTAAAGGTCAAAGGTCAAAGGTTGAAATTATATTATTCTCCCTGTCTCCTTGTCTCCCCTTCTTCCCCCTCTTCCCCCTCTACCCCCTCTACCCCCTCTACTTTCCATTCATCAAAATCACCGACATCCGAGTAATTACGAATTACGAATTACGAATTACGAATTACTTTGGACGAATGATTTTGGAATAACGTAATGGATGAGTGGATTGTCTTACCAGCTAGTTTGATTGTTTTTTTGTTAGGTGCATCTATTGGTAGCTTTATCAATGTTGTAGTTTATCGACTACCGGCTGGTTTGTCGATTCTTTATCCACCTTCCCGATGTCCCCGTTGCAAAAACCAGTTAAAAGCTTACGATAATGTTCCTGTATTCGGTTGGTTGTGGTTACGAGGTCGTTGTCGTTACTGTAAAAATCCAATATCACCTCGCTACCCGATTGTAGAAGCGGCTACGGGGTTAATATTTGTACTGGTTTTTGTCATATTTCAATTTTCACCATTAACAATAGGTTATTGGTTGTTTTGTAGTTGGTTATTAGCGCTATCAATAATCGATATAGACACAATGACATTACCCGGAGAACTTACAAAAACGGGTTTAGTGTTGGGTATTTTGTTTCAGATGGTATTGGGATTTATTTCCGGGTCTGGTTGGTTGGGATTGGTAAACCAACTGATTCTAGCAATAGCAGCAGCGGTTTTAGGGATATGGATGTTTGATGGCATTTCCCGTGTTGGTACAATTATTTTTCGGAAAGATGCAATGGGTGCGGGAGATGCAAAATTAGCAGCAATGATGGGAGCTTGGCTGGGTTGGAAATATTTACTTTTAGCCAGCTTTATTGCTTGTATTGCAGGAGTTGTAGGAGAAAGTTTTGCTACTCTTCTCAAGCAAAAAAATCTTAAACGAAATAAACCCTTTCCTTTTGGTCCTTATTTAGCCTTAGGTTCAGCGATTACAATTTTTAGCGGCGAAATGATTTTATCAAATTATTTACGATTATTTTTTTTAGAAAACTGAGGGGAGAGGGGGAGATGGGGAGATGGGGAGAATTTAAATTCCTAACTCATAACTCCTAACTCATAACTCCTAACTTCTAACTCATAACTCCTAACTTCTAACTCCTAACTCCTAACTCCTAACTCCTAACTCCTAACTCCTAACTCCTAACTCTTAACTCCTAACCCCTAACTCCTAACTCCTCACTGATAACTGTTCACTGATAACTGATAACTGTAAAATTCATTACCCTATAATCTTTTAACATTTTGGTATTATCGTGCTGTGGCTGGGAAAATCTTCGATGAAGAATCAAATTAAGAAGAAAAACAGAAGTTATACGGAACAAATAAACCGATTTATCAAACTTGCATTGAAGATTCCCGAACACCACAATAAAATCTGAATGCAGTTGAGTAACTACTTTAGTTGTTGTGTTTTGGACAATAATAAAATAACTATTAAATGCCGCATTGTCCGTTGCTAACTGCATTACGGCTCAATTAGTTATACCTTGACTGTAGTCTAAGACTTGAATTGGTTTACATATTTTCGTTAAGCTGACAAGCACAGATGATTACCTTCTTACCCCCATTGCTGAGAAAAACATTGAGGAATAATATAAATTTCTGGTGTGAAAGGTTATAGATTTTTAACATTTATCCAAAACAAAAAATCTAAAATCTCCCGTATTCTTGACTAAATTTGAAATATAATTCACTTGCATAAGATACACATGGCAAACAACGACGAAACACGCGGTTTTAAATCTTTATTTGATTGGTTTGCAAACCGACGGAAAACAGAATCTATTAGTGTTGAGCGTCAAGAACGTGAAATTGCTGATGGACTGTGGCACAAATGTAGTAAATGTGGTGTACTGACCTATACAAAAGACCTGAAAGCTAATCAAATGGTTTGTACGGAATGTGGATATCACAATCGAGTTAATAGTGATGAACGCATTCGTCAAATTATAGATACCAATACCTGGGTGGAAATGGATGACCATTTACTTCCTACAGACCCATTACAATTTCGCGATCGCAAATCCTACACCGACCGTTTGCGAGATATGCAAGAAAAAACTGGTTTGACAGATGCTGTTAAAACTGGTTTAGGAGAAATTAACGGTTTACCCATCGCTTTAGGTGTAATGGATTTTCGCTTCATCGGAGCTAGTATGGGTTCTGTCGTAGGAGAAAAGCTAACCCGTTTGATTGAACAAGCTACCCAGCGACGCTATCCTGTAGTTATTATCTGTACTTCTGGTGGAGCAAGAATGCAGGAAGGATTGCTTTCCTTGATGCAGATGGCAAAAGTTTCAGCAGCATTAGAACTTCACCGTCAACAAAAACTTCTCTACATTCCTGTTTTGACTAACCCTACAACTGGTGGAGTGACTGCGAGTTTTGCCATGTTGGGCGATATAATCTTGGCAGAGCCAAAAGCAACTATTGGTTTTGCAGGTAGAAGAGTAATTGAACAAACCCTGCGCGAAAAATTACCCGAAGACTTTCAAAGTGCGGAAGATTTACTCAAACATGGCTTCGTAGATGACATCGTTCCCCGGACACAATTAAAGAAAACTTTGACACAATTAATTGCTTTACATCAACCATCTTCAATGACAGTTAATAATAACTTGGTGGTTTGGGAGACAACTAGAAACTTTAGCCACACCACAGTCAGCGACCAGTTATCAGTGAACAGCGAACAGTGAACAGTCATCAGTTAACAGTTAACAGTTAACAGTTAACTATTTGAACATATTTATTAAATGTAGAGACGTAAAATTTTACGTCTCTAATTTTTTATTTGTGAAATTTCCCTTTTCCACTGACTTGGAGAGGAGAGTCGGTCGGACGGGGTGAGGTTGATTATTTCGCTAAATAAGCATTTCTCAAATGCCACATCATTTCGCGATACAATTCATTTTTGACGCGGTTTCCTCTTTCGCAATGTTCTAACTTGATATCATCAACGAAGAATTTAACCAGGAATATCTTCTGAGGGTCAGCAGCAGAACCTACACTTTCCACCCAAATTTTTGGGTCTTGCCATTCTGTACGAGAACGTTTAAAACGCTCTTGAAGCCAAGCTATTGTACTGTCTAAAGTGTCATCTAACCTAGTTTCGTCGGTTGAAAGGTTATTCACTTTACGTAATATACGATTAGCTTTTCGCTTCAAAAGTCCAATTTTCTGTTCCCATTCTTCTGGTAGCAATTTATGGTCTTCCTTCAATAAATCTGGGTCTTTTAACCAAGAACTATACCATGCTCGAACCAAACCAATTAAAGATTTCTCTCCAGCTTTTGCAAGACTTCCCTCTTCTAAAAATAACTTTTTCTTGCGACCTCCATTGCGCTCCATCTCCGGAACTAAGCCAATCATCTCGCAAATTTCTAGATAATCATGACGAATAAATGTGATTTCGCTTTCATCTAAACCTTTATCTTCAAAATCGCTAACTTTATTAGATAAAGCTTCAAAAGCTGATTCTAACTCTCTAAGTTTACTATTAAGTTCATTTTCAGCAATTAGTCTTTCTAAACCAGATTTTTTCTTTTCTTCCTCTTTCATTCCAGGTTTAGAAAATCCATATAGCTGCTGTAAAAGTTCAATTTTTTTATCAATTTGACCCATTGTATCCGGGTGAGCTAGAACAACATTTTCCATAAGCTGTACCACTTGACCGGGGTCAGCTGTTGACAAAGTTTGAATTTGAATCTGGTCGTAGTAATGAGGAGTCGGACGAGTCAGATTAACAATTGGCTGAGTTTCAAAAGTTGAATTGGGCAGATACATGTCACTATGATTGTTGACAATGTAGAGGTGAGTCACTCGCAAACCAATTTTTTTTATTACTGCTACTTCACCACTTGGTAAAGAAACAACATCTCCAAACTGAAATGGGGTATCGACTAATAGAACTAAACCGCTGAGAAAATTAGCTAAAGAGTCTTTAAAAGCAAAGCCGATAATAAAAGAAGCTCCTCCAATTGCAACCCAGATTCCTGCAACGTTTATACCTATAGTTTCTAATACCAAAGAACCACCAATCACGTAAATCACAATTGGGATGATACTTTCTAGAATGGGAATTAAAACTTCATCCCACATAGCCTCGCTTTTCTCAGCATACACTTTGAAATAGTAAATAATTATTTGAGTAAAAAGTTGACTAATTACATAAGTTACTGTAGATATTATGGCAACATTTAACCCTTTCTGAATCCAAACTTCTAATGAATCAAGCTCTAAATTATAAAAGGAAATTTTTAGTCCAATAAATAAAACAGTTAGCAAAGCTGGTTTGCGTGAAATTTTCAAAGTTGTAATTGCTGCATCGGAAGAAAAGCGGCGAAACCATATAGGTAACAATAGGAACGCTAATACATATAGAACTAAAATAATAACGCCAGAAAAAGCAAGACTTTCCAGAAATTTGTTCATTCTTTCTACTATCACTACTTACACCTGAAGAGAAAAAATCCAATTTTATTTTTTTCTATTCAAGAAATTTCTTGATTTAGAAAAATTAGAAAATATCAGAAATTTCCTTGTCCAGCATATTAGTAGCGACAAGGTTATTCACGATTAACAAAATACAGTCGCTGAAAAATATATAAGTCTTGTATAAATATTTGTATAAGAGGGAATAGGGAACAGAATAATCGGCGTTGCTGATTAAAAGTATGAATTGCCCCCTAACCCCCAATTATGGGGGAATAAGATAATTAAAAGTCCCCCATTTTTGGGGGATTTAGGGGGCATCACTATGAAGGAAAAAATAAATTCATACCCGGATATGGCTCGCGCCACGCTACGCTAACAGCAACGCCGAATAATCAATCAAAAACCTCTCCTCAAACAAATGAGAAGAGGTTATTTTCAAAGTCAAGTAAAAGCAATCACCAAGTAATGCATTTCATTAATTTTGATGGGGAATAAGGTTCGTAGTTGCGCTTACTCTGCGAGAAAGCTCCGCTCATAGCGTCAGATATTTGGCGCTAAAGCGCAACTACTAACCCATTACTGTTTAACTGTTTGTAACTTACGAAAACCCTGAAATAGTTTACTCAAAGATTGTCTGCGAGCTTCTTGTACAAATAGAAGTGGGACTAAAGCTACTAGTCGAAAACCTACAGAAATCAAAAATAAACCGGGTAATCCTCCTAAAACAGTATTTTCAGCCAGAAAACCGCCGATTGTTGTACCAATAGCACCGCTAGCTCCAGCAGCAGCAGCAGCAGTCGCGAAATATACTGACTGCATTCTTACGGGTGCGATACTTATCTGGATATTATTGCTGCACAACTCTATTGCTGCGGTACTTCCCCCAATCAAAATATGCAATAAAGGTAACCACAACCAAATACTTAGAGAATCAACCCCGATTCCGACCCACATCAGTGGAATAATCGCTACTAATATTCCGACTAAAAATAAGATGGCACGATTACCTACCTTGTCTGCTAATTTTCCCCACAAAATCAGCATTAACATCCCAGCACCAGCTTGAAAACTACCGTATATTGTCACCCAACTAACATCCAAGTCCAGGGTGTCCAACATATAAAGATTAAAAAATGGAGTGCTGAGATTAAAAGCAAACATCCATAAGCTGAAATAACCTAAAAATATTAAAAAGTTCGAGTCCTTCCACATACTGGGAGGCTGATTAAAATTTTGATTTAGATTTTGAAGTTCTAAAGTTTCTTGTTTTTCTGTACTATCTGAAACTTTGTTTCTATTAAAACTTTTTATTTCCGAATAATTATGAGACTGAGGATTAATATCTGTCTTTAAAAATTGACAAGCAAGACTTGCTCCACCAGCAAGCAAACCTATGAGCAGAACTACTCCGAAACCCTGTATCGCACCACCGGGCCAAAAACTTACAATCAATCCAGCTATAGGTACATAAATCAACTTTGTAAAGCTAGCAAGACTATTTCGCAAACCGAAATATCTTCCCCGTAATTTCCGAGGAACCAACATAGCCATCCAGCTTAACCATGATGCACTTCCTAAAGCTGTTAATACATGACTCGCTAAAATTGTTAACAGCGTCAGAACAACAAGCTGGTGATTGTGTAAATCTCCCCAACCCCAACTCGCAGCTCCAATAGCTAGAGCCAAAAAGAACCATATAAATCTAGCAGCACCATGAGTCCACAGACAGTAGCTGTGACGACTATCAATCCGCTCGGAAAGATAAGCTCCTAAAGGTTGCAAAAGATTAACCAACATGGGAATCGAAGAAAGCATCCCAATCTGTACTGCATTTGCACCCAACTCTACTAAAAAATTACTCAGCAGAATTCCAGTAGTCGTGATATCAAATACCGCAGCAAATACTCCATCTGCTGTAGAAGCTTTTAAGCTCTTACGGATGTCATTTTTAGAAATTCTTTGATTTTGAGGAACTGGTTTAACTTCGCTTTGAGGAAGTACTGACGATATAACAGTACTCTGAGTGTTGTGTGGAACTTCAAGAAATTCTGTATTTGCCTGAACAGATTGCATTAGCGACCCTTCGGAATAGTTATTTTTAAATGACCAGTTTTAAATGACCAACTTAATGACCAGCTGATAAACGCTTATCTAAATGCTTGTGACTGTCGCGCTGACAGCTTCATATTAATCCTACATTACAAAACTTAACAAACATATATATAACTATAAACTAACAATAGTCTTATTATTTATTTTTTTAAATATTATAAAGGTGTTTTTAAACAAAAATCCCCACTAAGTAGTGGTTGCACTTAATATTTTTTCTTCCGAAAGTCATAAATATAAAAAAAATCTAAAGTATCTTAAAAAAGAATTGTAAAGCTGGTATTTTATTGCTCTTATTAGATGTGCGAGTATTCTGATGTAGAAATCTTGTTTAGTTAGCAAACCAATAATTATGAACAAGAAACTATTTAGTTTTTTAGGAATCTTGTTAGGATTTAGCTTGTTAATAGCTGGACTCAATAATCTATTCTTATCAAAGCCTTCCACATCATCAGATATAGTTAACATCAAACTTAGTGGTTGGGGTGCAAGTTCAATTGAGCAAAAGCTTTTGAAGCAATTGCTGCGAGATTTTGAAGTGAAACATCCAGGAATAAAAGTAAAATATGAGGTCATTAACGACCAATATATGGATGTAATTAAAACTCGATTGGTTGGGGAAGCAGCACCAGACGTGTTTTATCTGGATGCTTTAGAAGCACCTTTCTTGATGAGTCAAAATGTTCTCGAACCTTTAGATAGTTATATAAAACCAGAATTTGATTTAAACGACTTTGAACAAACTCTGCTTAATAGCTTTAAATATCAAAATCAGATTTACGGACTTCCGAAAGATTACTCAACCCTGGCTCTTTTTTTTAACAAACAAGCTTTAAATCAACAAGGTTTTACCAATCCTCCTGCTACTTGGAAAGAATTACGTAATTACTCGCAAAAATTGACAGAAGATAGCAATCAAGATGGGAGAATAGACAGATACGGTTTTGGAGAAATTCCCGAATTAGCTCGACAAGTTTATAAAATCGAAGCTTTCGACGGACAAGTTATTGGTGAAAATAATTATGCAGCTTTTGCTGACCCTGAAGCTTTGAAAGGATTGCAATTAGCTGTTGAACAATATCGAAAAGAGCGAACTTCCGCACAAAAAACAGATGTCGGAACAAACTCTGGAAGCGAAATGTTTGCTCAAGGTAAAGTCGCAATGGTAGTAGAAGGTAATTGGGCTATTCCCTACTTACAAGAGACTTTTCCTGATTTAGAATTTGGGACAGCAGAAGTACCAACAATAAACAACAAAAAAGGCACTATGGTATTTACCGTTGCCTACGTAATGAACAAAAAAGCAAAGCACAAAGCTGAAGCTTGGGAGTTAATTTCTTACCTTACAGGAAAACAAGGGATGGAAAAATGGACTCAAAACGGTATTGCTTTACCAACTAGAAAATCAGTAGCTAAAAAATTAAACTATCAGCAAGATAATTTACGTTCTGCATTTGTAGAGGGAGTTAAATATGCTATTCCTTGGCAAATTGGTAAATATCCAGCACCAATTATCAACAATTTTGAAAATCAATTTACCAGCGCAATTCTAGGACAGCAACCTTTAGAAAAAGCAATGAATAAGGCTCAAACTGAAGCGAATAAGCAAATCAAAGCGATGGAATATTGACGAATAAAATATATCGTTTGTTCGCACGAATTTATACTTACTTATCAATACTTATTTAAAGCAAACTTTAAAAAAATAACTTTTACAGTTTTTTAAAACACATTTATATCTAACTAACTAAATATACATTATAAACAGCATTATATCAAGCCCTATATAGTTAGAGATTTAATATTCTCTACTTTAGACTATCAGTTATATAAAAATCATCCTAGAGAAAGAAAGGTATTCAGAGCTAAAGCGAATATATTGGCTAATACCAATCAAAATTTATTTTTATTAATAAATACATTAAAGATTATGAAACAAAGATTTAGTATGCATATCCCTTATGCAGCTAGAAAGGTTTATCTGATTTTATTTATTAGTTTGTTATCTGGTGGTTGCAGCATCCAACAAACTCAAGGAGTAAGTTTAAATCAAGCGGATAGTAAAACCGTTGGCTGGATAGAAAATGGTAAGATTTCCGGAATAGATACAGACATTAAATTTAAGCTTGATACAGGTGCTAAAACAACTTCAATTAATGCTGAAATTTTAGAAAAACCAGATAATGAATCTGAATCTGGTGGAATGATTAAATTTAGATATACCAATACAGATGGAATTTCAAAAGTTTTTGAACGTCCTGTAGAAAGATGGGTTGAGATTAAAAACGAAGGTCGTCGTCCGGTAGTAAAAATGGAATTTTGTATTGCGGGTAGGTTGATTGAAGAAGAAGCTAACCTAGCCGACAGAGATGATTTCAATTATTCAGTTCTCATCGGACGCAATATGTTGAAAAAAGGAAAACTAGCCGTAAGCTCTGCTGAAACTTTTACTGCAAAGCCAAATTGTCAAGCGGAGGAAGAATAAAGTGAATCGTAATTTTCATGCCTTAATATTAGCCTTATTTTTAGCAGCTATTAGTTTAAGTATTTTCTTTCATAAAGTATTTACAACTGACGTTCCTCTACTACCAAACCAAGCATATAAAAATTGGTATGTTGAGGCTAAGCTATCAATAAATTCTGAAGGAAGAACATTGGGTTCGGAAAATGCACTACCAAGCGAAATTCAGCTACAGCTTCCTCAAAATTCTCCCGGTTACAGTATTACTAGCGAAGATTTTATCAACGATAATTATTCTCGCCAAATTCAAAATGTAGAAGATACATCAAATCGCGTTGCTGTATTCTCAAACAACAATGCGAAAGGAAGCGAAGCGATATTTTATCGAGCAATTATTGATAAAACAGATTTAGCTAAAGATGATTCAAAATCTGGAAAGCAACCAGTTTCAACTACAGGAGATAAGCTTGTCGAGCAGCAGCTAAGTAACTTTGGTCAAGAGAATGCTGGTGTTGAAGATAACTTAAAAGAAAATTTTCCCACTGCGGAAATTGAATCAATATTTAGAGAAGCAAAAAGCAATTCCAACAACAGCACTCTAGATTTTGCTAAGCAGATTTATCAGTTAGCAGTTAACCCTGATGATATTAGAATTAGAAGCATTGCAAGAACATTACAAATTGATGATTCTACTCCAGAAATAGCAGCATTCTTACTCAAACAAGCCAAAATTCCGGCACGAGTTGGTAACGGTATTTTGTTCAACAATGAAGAAGTTTACTCAACCGATTTTATCCAGTGGTTAGAGGTAGAAACTGATAGAGGTTGGCTAGCTTACGATACAATAGAACGTAATTTTGGCATCCAAGATAGATATTTAACTTGGTGGTATGGAACCGATAGTGGTATCAGCGCGGAAGGTTCGGGAGATGTCAATTTAGAAGTAGTAGTAAGACCAAATACCGATAAAGGACTTAACCAAGCACTTTGGGAAAAACAGAAAGCTGAAAATCCCTTTTTGGAATATTCTTTACTGAATTTACCCTTAGCAACCCAGCGAGTATTTCGGGTATTAGTATTAGTTCCTATTGGTGCATTAATAATTTCTGTTTTGCATCAAATGGTAGGATTACAAACTTTTGGAACATTTACACCGATATTAATTGCGCTTGCATTTAGAGAAACCGGACTTATTGTTGGTATACCTTTATTTATTTTAGTTGTAATTATTGGGTTGTTAATTCGTGCCTATCTAGATAAGTTACAGCTACTAATTGTACCCAGATTAGCCGCAATTTTGACAGCAACAGTTTTGATACTTGGAGTATTAGCAATAATCTTACAAAGATTCGAGGTAAATTTAGGGTTATCAATTGCCTTATTTCCAATTGTCATTCTTTCAATGTTAATAGAAAGAGCCGCTTTAAGTTGGGAAGAATCAGGAGCAAAAGAAACAATAATTGCTGCACTTGGTACAGTTTTTATCTCAGTCATTGGTTATTTGTGCGTTACTAACCCTTACGTCCAGCATTTAGCATTTACCTTCCCAGAACTGCTGTTATTGGTATTAGGAATTAATATTCTAGTTGGACGTTACAACGGTTATAAACTCACAGAATATTTCCGATTTAAATCAATGCAAAAACAGCTTAGTCAGTCTTAGAAGAAAAGAGGGAGGGGGAAGAGGGGGTAGAAATAATTTTAACTCCTAACTCCTAACTCCTAACTTATTTAATCCGAAATCCGTCTTGTAAAGTTTTGGGGACGGAAACCGACACCCCAAACTTTCCGCAAAATCCAAAATCCAAAATCCAAAGATGTTTCCATTTACATTAATGCGTGAAGGGGTTCTAGGAATCAATGCTCGTAATGTTGATTACCTTTTTCCTAGCAATCCCCGTCAACTTTATAAATTAGCCGATAACAAGTTAGAAACAAAAAGAATTGCAGAAGAACTTAACGTTCCAATACCGGAAACCTACGGTGTGATTTCTTTTCAAAATGAAGTAGGAAAGCTATCAGAAATTATTGAAGGACATGATGCTTTTGTAGTTAAACCCGCTCAAGGTAGTGGTGGTGACGGAATCGAAGCGATTACCGAAGTTACCGACGAAGGTTTCAAAAAACCTAGCGGAAAAGTTTTATCCCTATCGGATTTGCAATATCATATTCATAATATCCTCGGTGGAATGTTCTCCTTGGGAGGATTAGGTGATAAAACCATTATTGAATATGCGGTTCAGTTTGACCCAGTTTTTGATGAAATAGCCTATCAAGGTGTTCCAGATATACGGGTGATTGTCTATCAAGGTGTTCCCGTCATGGGGATGTTACGTTTACCAACCAAAGCTTCTGATGGTAAAGCTAATTTACATAGAGGTGGTTTGGGTTTAGGTATTGACCTTAATACCGGTAAAACACTAACAGCAATACAAAATAATCGTTACATAGAAAAACATCCCGATACTGACGCAACCTTGATAGATAGAGAAATTCCGCATTGGGATACTATCTTAGACATGGCTGCTAAATTATGCGAAAAAACCGAGTTTGGCTATCTTGGTATTGATGTAGTTTTGGATAAAGAAAAAGGTCCGTTACTACTTGAAATTAATGCTCGTCCGGGACTCTCAATTCAAATTGCTAATCAATCCGGATTAATTCCTCGATTGAAAACAGTTGAATCCTATGTAAATAAACTTTCCGGAATTGAAGAGAAGATTGCTTTTGCAAAAGATAAGTTTGCAGTAGACAGCTGAATTGTCAATATTGTTACCGTAGATTAAATAATTTATACGGACGAAAGATAAGCAAATTGAATGGGTAATATAGCATTACTATTACAAGACGGTCTGCGATGTTATCCGATATTGATTTGATTCGAGAGTTTGTGAAGCTATCTATACAGAAAAAGGAAGTTTTATTAGCAAATTCAACATTACGGGGTGAAGCAGTTTACAAAAGCAATCAATTAACCGCTAAAAAAGAAGGAATAGTTGCTACCACAAAATTAGAGCGTACATTAAATCCATTTTTTATTAAACATAAGTCAACTTATTGGCAATTAATAAGTCAGGTATTAGCTGAATATAATTTTCTTCTCCAGGGAGAGATAGATAATCGTGGGTTTTATCAGTACGAATACTGTCAGATTCCACCAGGATATAAAATGCACTGCGAAAAAGCAAATATGTTATGGCGAACTTGGTGGAAATATCGTCGTCAAATTGAGGGTAGAGTATTGCAATTAGAACTACTAATCCGTATACGAAATACATGGTATCCCATTAGAGGTTTAGCAATTAGCGATGGAATGACTTATATAGAAACATTAGGTCAAGAAATTGCTGTTGGTTTAGAAGATACGGTAATTTGGTTGAGTAAAGTGAAGGAAAATAAATCAATCTAATTAAACAACTTCATTAAACAATTTCCCAATCTTACTCAAATCAACATTCCCACCACTAATAATTACCCCAATTTTATCACCCGGACTTTTAACCACACCTTCTAACAAAGCTGTTGCTGCTAAAACTCCTGTCGGTTCAACAACTATTTTCATTCTTTCCCAAATAAAAAACATGGTGCGAATAATTGCTTTCTCCGATACCGTTACCATATCATCAACATATTTTAAAACTAAAGGAAAAGTCATTTCTCCTAAACTTCGCGTTCTCGCACCATCAGCAATAGTATCAGGATTATTCACAAATTGCAGAGTTTTCGAGTAAAACGAACGAGTAGCATCATCAGCAAGTTCTGGTTCTACTCCAATAACCCGACAATTCGGTAAAACTGATTTAGCAGCAATTGCACAACCGGAAATTAAACCACCACCACCGCAGCAAACTAATAGTAAATCTAATTCTCCAACTTCTTGAATTAATTCTAAAGCCGTTGTTCCTTGTCCTGCAATTATATGAGGATGGTCAGCAGGAGGAATAATGATTAAATCTTTTTCTCTCGCTAATTTTTGCGTTAATTCTTCTCTAGAAATTTTTTGTGGGTTACACAAAATCACTTCAGCATCATAACTGCGAGTCGCCGTTTGTTTGACAGCAGGAGTATTTTCTGGCATCACAATTGTAGTGGGAATATCAAGTAACTTTCCTGCAAGCGCAATTCCCTGAGCGTGATTTCCCGATGAAAAAGTTATGACACCTTTTTGTTTTTGTGATTGTGACAGTTGTGAAAGCGCATTATAAGCACCGCGAAATTTAAAAGAACCCGTCCGCTGAAAATTTTCACATTTGAAAAATACTTCGCTGTTTGTAATTTGGTTTACCGTTGTAGAAGTTAAAACCGGGGTTTGATGAGCAATTCCATCAAGACGTTTTGCTGCTGCTTGGATATCACTGATTTCGATTAAATTATCTGGAGATGACATGAAAAATTATAAGAAAGGGAATAGGGAATAGCGGAAAAATTTTATTTCCTCGTGGTAAATGTACATTAATGGTGCGTTGCGCTACGCGACAACACACCCTACATTCTATTAACTGCTCACTGTTCACTGTTCACTGTTAACTGTTTTCTCCCTTTCCACAGCTTCCATCAAAGAACGTACCTGCTCTGCTCCTTGAGAAGGTTCAAAATTCAAAGGGAATTTATTTTTAGTCACCATTCTTAGACCCAAAGGAGCAATACTCAACAAACCTTTGATGTCTTTAAAATAATTACCCAGAACCTGTAAACCAAATTGTCTCTCATCAATCCAACCACCTTCTTTCACCAAATCAATTAATACTTTACGGTGACGAATCGAACGACTATCGTTTGCTTCTTTAGTTTCGAGAAGAGACTGCTTAATTTTACTAATTTGGTCTAAAGGTGCAACTTCCATCGGACAAACACTATTGCAATAGTAACAACGAGTGCAACCCCAAACTCCTTTAGTACCTTCATTGTATTTTTCCAAGCGATTTTGAGTTTCACCATCGCGCTTATCTTCTACCATTCGATAAGCTTTTGCAAGCGCATGAGGACCCACAAAATCTGGATTTACTTCTAAAGCATTGCACTCAGAGTAACAAGCACCACACATAATACAATTACCAGTTTCTTCAAGCTGCTCTCTTTCTTCTGGTGTTTGTAAAAACTCTCTTTCTGGGACTTTTCTCGCAGCAGTACTGACATAAGGAGAAACACTTTCTAAGTTATTCCAAAAACCCTTCATGTCAACAATTAAATCTTTTAGTACAGGCATATTACCCAATGGGGCAATAGTAATTTCTGGAATCAAATTTTCTTGATTTTCCTGGGATATTTGAGGTGCAAATCGAGCAATTTCGCTGCCAATATTCTCTTTACAAGCTAAAGCAGAGCGTCCATTAATCCGGATAGCGCAACTACCACAAATCGTATTTCGGCAATTTTTACGAAATGCTAAAGTTCCATCCTGCTCCCATTTTATCCGATTTAGACAATCGAGAATTGTATTACCCTCTTCTGCATCCAAAAGATAAGTTTGAACCGTAGGAGATATTTTCTGATTTTGCCGAATAACTTTAAAATTAACTTTCATTTTACGTCTTCCCCCCTGACTTGAATTTTCTACCGTTACTTATCAAAAAAAATAATTTTAATGCTGTACTCTTAGCTTCGTTGTATCAGCTTCTCCTCTTATTGCTGGTTTATTCCTCAAATCTAATCACCGCTTGAAGCTGACTAATCATCAAAGGGAACCTATTATATATTCTGTGTGGGATTAGTGTAAAAATTTAACAGCTAGCCCCCTTCAGATTTACAATTTTGACTCCAATAGAGCGCAAGACTAGTTTTGAGTGTTTCCGCTTAAAGATTGCCTATTCCTTATTCTCAAGTCAGAATAACCGCAATACAAAAAATCTTGCGACAGAATTAACTATTAGCAGATTCATTAATATAAGTTTACTCATCGACAAAGCTTTATAAGGCTTTTTTGCCTCACCCGACTCAAAACAAGAGTCTTACCAACCTATTAATAAAATAGCACCTTCCAATATTTTTCAAATATACCAATCGGTTATAACTCCTTTATTATTCAACAACCACACCATTAAGAATGGTCTTTGGGTAATAAATATTTATTAACCTGCTATTGACGGACGTTTTTAGGATTATTATAGAAGACTTGAACTGATTGATTAATATCTGTGATATTGCATTTGCTTGTCAGAACACTTGCACATAACACTCACCTTACAGAGATGAATATTCTGTGAAAGTGGGATATGTAACAATCAAATCCAAAATAGCGATTATAGCCTTGATGAATTTTTCTGAAATTCTCATCGTAACAGCTACTCACTTCCGACCAGAACATTAGATAAAAGCATAATCACAAAAATAATTAAAACTTAAACAATTATTTTGCTATTATTAGTCCATGTTAGTATTTAATATAAAATTACGAGGGAACAAAACCATAACAAATTGCCGTGCAAGTACGGTACCTATAGCTTTGTTTCTTCGTAATCTAGGGGCATAAAAATTTTTGTCTCTGTTGGCAGTATAAAAGGGTTTATCCTTGTAAATCCTGTTATCAAAACTGTACTGCCTTAAGCCGTAGAGCAATGTTAGGGAAAATCCTACAACTCTGAAGTCTAAATGGCTTTGGCTAAAAATAAAATACCATACGACAAACTCTTGTCTGCTAATTATAAAAAGCAGTCTCAGGTAGTTTGTAAAAGTAAATTACAGTTAATTAGCTTTGTCTAAAGCCTAGGGAGAAACATTTTTCATCTCTAGTGATAGAAATAGGCTAAAACTGTGTCAGATTGCTGAAACTAATTCCGCTATTAGACTGTAATTCATGAGTAAAATGTTGTGGATTGCCACTAACATGTTTATCTTGGAATTAGATAAGCAAGAAATGAGACTTAACTAAAAGTCCAAAAAAATTTGATGTAAGAATGTCAAAAAATCGCCTTTAGGCTAGTAGGCATAAAACTACATTATTTATCGCGAAAGCACAGATTAAGGAAAATTTGAGTGTAATGAGTGAAACAGCAACAGCCCCATTGACAGGAAAAACACTGCTTTCCAAAGTTAAAGAACTATCTAATTTACCAAGACGAGAAAGAGCAAAGCAGTGTGGATATTACACTACTACTAAGAATGGTCAGGTAAGAGTAAATCTAACTGACTTTTACGATGCTTTGTTATCAGCTAGGGGAATTCCCTTAAGTCCAGAAACACCAAAAGATGGTCGAGGACGCGAACCGACATATAGAGTTAGCGTTCATCAAAACGGTCAAATTGTTATTGGTGCTACGTATACCAAAGCAATGGGTTTAAAATCGGGTGATGAGTTTGAAATTAAGTTGGGATACAAGCATATACACTTAATTCAAGTTGACGGAGCAAGTCAAACAGACGAAGATTCGGATGAAGAATTAGAAGAAGAAGAGTAAGCTTTTCTTATAGCAGGGATAAAAAAAGAAGAAAACATTTTATAATTTTTTCCCCGCATTTATAGATAAATAGTTGTTTTGGCAAATTTTGCAATTAATTTTTGAACAAAAAATGCCGAAACGACTATATTACTCTGAAATTTTTTTGGGAATTTGATTGAGTAAAAGAAATAGTTGGTGATTCAATTGCGAGTCACATTAATAGGAAACGGAGAAGTATTGATGGAATTAATACTTCTCTTTTACGTATCTGTATACCAGATACTAGATTTTATTTTTCTTTGTAAAAAAATATCTTGGAAACGATTAGTCTGCTGTGTTTTTTTTATTTAGCTTGATAGCTTTGTCTAGATTGTTTGAGAACAGTTTGCTCAATCGCTGGGAAAATTCACCTGCTTGGGTAGTAATAATTGCTTTTTTTGTGGCTTGGGTAATATTTTGGCTACCAATAGGATTAGTTCTGACAAAATTGCTGCGCTGGACACCAAAGCAAGCTTTGCAAGAAGAACAAAAAATTCCTTTAATAGTTTCTCTTTATTTGCTAGTTCCTGTAATTTTATTTTTAACTAATTTGCTGACCAATCAATCTTTTACAGATTATGGTTGGATAGGAAATTTTTCAATTGTGTACTCGCTTTTAATAGGGTTCGCTTGGGGGGTCTTAAGTTTAGTTTCTGTATTCAGTTGTCAATTATATTTTGGGTTGTGCGAATTTAAACTATCGAATCAGGAATCAATATCAATCACGCTATTTTCTATAATGTTGGTAGCTTTGCTTGTGGGTGCTGTAGAAGAATTAGTGTTTCGAGGATTTCTTCTCACTCAACTCGAACAAATTTATTCAGTTTGGGTTGCAGCAATTATTTCCAGTTTAATTTTTGCGATATTGCATTTAGTTTGGGAACGACGGGAAACGGTTCCTCAACTTCCTGGATTATGGCTAATGGGAATGGTTTTAGTCTTAGCAAGATTTGCTGATAACGGTAGTTTAGGTATAGCTTGCGGACTTCATGCTGGTTGGGTATGGTCAATAGCGAGCATTGATACGCTTAATTTAGTTGAGTACACCGATAATAATTGGGATTGGATAACTGGTAAGAATAAAAAACCCTTAGCAGGTGTTGCTGGAATATTTTGTATGGTAGTAACCGCAGCAGCTTTGTATTATGTCATGGGTAAACTGAATATATAGCGCTAGGGTCAAAGGTTGAAGATTGATTAATTTCCAATCTAATTAAACATTATTCGGGATATTTTTTTGTTAGTAAAATCGCAAAAAATATTAGATAGTACCGGTTTCGTAAAATTTAATTTGCTCTCTCTTTTACTATTTACACCTATATTTTTACTTACTACTTGCTACTTACTACTTAGTCAAATAACTTTAAATTGAAAAATGCGGTCTTTGAGAGTTTTCCCAAGACCGCAATTTCCGCAATTTATAAATTATCCAAATGGAACCAAACGCTTGAGTGCGCGACCTACAACGTCACCGTAACGCAACTGTCCGCATAAGATTTGACCCATGATTTGGCTACCAGTAGGACGTTTTACACCTGCTTTATAACCCACACCTGGGAAGCGATAAAATGCACCTGCGAGCTTCTGTGCCCAAGCCATATCAGCCCCCCATTCCTCATTCATCACTTCAGTGTATTGCTCCAAAGCATTAGCATCACCACCAAGTGCTTTATTAACAGCTTCAGCAGCTTTCATACCACTAAAAATTGAGGGACGAATTCCTTCCGCTGTCATGGGGTCAACAACACAAGCTGCTTCTCCAGCTAAAACAGCATTATCGGTATGCAGCTTTTTATTCCCGTTCCATACACAAATTGGGTGTGTGTATTCTTTACCAGCACTAACATCTACCCCAAGCAAAGAACCACAGTCCTTAAAAATTTTCGTGAAATTGCCTGGTTCTCCACCAAGGAAGCTTGTAGCACCTACAGAAACTCCATCTGCTTTAGGGAAGCTCCAGATATAGCCGTTTTTGATTGTACCGAACTCAAACAGAATTTTAGATTTATCTTGTCCGGGAGCAGCGGGTGCTTCCAAAGCGGCAGCCATGCGACGTTTAGGTTCTTTAAAACCGAGCCATTTTGACATTGGTCCGTTTGCACCATCAGCCGCAACTAGGTAACGTGCTGAAAATGTACCATTTGCGGTATTTACTTCCCAATGGTCGCTTTTGAATGCAATAGATTTAACTTCAGTACTGTCTTTAAGCTCCGCACCTTTGCCCACAGCTTGCTGAACCAGAAAATGGTCAAAAGCATCTCGCTGTACCATCCATACTGGTTCAATGGTTTGTATTTTTGTTTCTACTGGGTCTCCTTTTTTCCATGTAAACTTGATGGTGTCTACTTTCAGAGAAATTACTGGGCTAAAATCGAAGTCAAACCATTTGGCGATTGCGGGGGATACTCCACCACCACAAGGTTTATACCTTGGAAGAGATTCTCTTTCTAAAACAAGTACCGAACGTCCTTGCTTTGCTAAATGATACGCAGCTGTTCCTCCAGCAGGACCCGCGCCAACGATAATGCAATCGTACATACGGTTAAGCTTTTACTCCTCAGTAGATAATGTGTATGAAAGTCTTATCAAACAAAACAGTTACCGATTTTATAACTAAAATCATTCGCCATTTTACTCGGAATTATTTGTATTTATCTGAATATCTATTCTTGACTAACTATATTTATCCGTAAATATAACTATTTAAAATTAATTTTTAGCAGATTTATTGTATTTATAGTTTTGCGATTTTTCTTACCTACTAGTACGCTCTGCATAATTTAAATTTACTTATATGTATTTAAAACGACATCTTTATTATCTAATAATGTATTACCGCTAATAAATTACAATTAACCGTCGTAAGCAATTAAAAATTTTTCGTTAAATACTAAAGTTTTTTATTAAGTTTAAGTAAACTTAATTTCAACTGTGCCATGCTTTTTTGCTGCGTATAAGTACTATTTTTTATAGAATGTAGTTCAGTATTCTTGGCTATAAGAAGAAATATTCGAGTAATAGTGCTTACGTCTTTTCGATTACTAAGTAAAAAAAGCCCAGAGCTAGAAGTTAGCTATTTAGACCATTAACTGATAACTTCCAACTCTACGCTTGCTCAATTCACATCTTAAACAGTTGTGATTTCTTTTTCTTTTTCTCCTAATAAATCGTCTATTTTGCTGGTGTACTTATTTGTTAATTTTTGTACTTCATCCTGCAAATCTCGCGATTCATCTTCAGAAATTTCAGCGGCTTTCTCCTGTTTCTTAACAGTATCTAAAGCATCCCGACGAATATTACGAATAGCAACGCGCCCTTCTTCGGCATACTTAGCGGCAAGTTTGACAAATTCTTTACGACGTTCTTCAGTTAAAGGTGGAATATTCAACCTAATAATAGAACCGTCGTTATTCGGAGTTAAACCTACATCGGACATCGAAATCGCTTTTTCGATGTTGCTCAAGCTGCTTTGGTCATAGGGTTGAATTGTTATGGTGGTAGCATCCGGCGTACCTATGTTCGCCAAAGACTTTAAAGGTGTATCCACGCCATAGTAATCAATCATTATTTTATCTAGCAAACTCGAATTCGCACGACCGGTGCGAATTGTATTAAAAGAACGTTGAGTAGCTTCAATGCTCTTTTTCATCGTACTTTCAGCTTCAGCTAATTTCACAAGAACCTCCCACAAGGGTGCCAATGGATTCTCCCATGACTGCGCGGTGGATATTACCCCGCACATTCAAGTTAAAAACAAGAATTGGGATATCGTTTTCTTTACATAAGGCTATCGCAGTACTATCCATTACTCGCAATTCCTTATTTAAAACGTGTGCGTATGTAAGTGATTTGTAAAGCTTTGCGTCACTGTTTTGATTTGGGTCGGAATCGTACACTCCGTCTACCTTCGTAGCTTTAAAAATCACTTCCGCATCAATTTCGGCGGCTCTTAATGCCGCAGCTGTATCCGTTGTAAAAAAGGGATTACCAGAACCTGCACCAAAAATAACCACCAATCCTGATTCTAGATGATTGATGGCTTTACGGCGTATATATGGTTCTGCGACTTCTTGCATTGCGATCGCAGTTTGCAATCGTGTTTGTACACCTATTCGTTCCAAGGATTCTTGCAGCGTCATAGCATTCATTACGGTAGCAATCATCCCGATATAGTCGGCGGTAGCCCTATCCATTCCAGCAGAAGCAGCTTTCATTCCGCGAAATATATTTCCACCTCCGACAACTATGGCAAGTTGAATACCGGTGGCTACTACCTCTTTTACTTCTGAAGCTATAGAATTAACCACCTCGGGGTCAATTCCGTAGCCCATACTGCCCATTAAGGCTTCACCGCTTAGTTTAAGTAAAACCCGTCGGTAACCTGTACCCATGAAGTTAAGCTTTATCCAAAATTTGTATTTGCCTCCAGTTTAAGATATCAGTCTCCCACACTATCTGTCTCTAATTTCGCCATACCAAACTACTACCTAGAGCTTCTGTTTCGGTTATGGGGATTTCTTCTCCTTTTAATAAAGAAGCAACAGCATTTTTTAGATAAGCTTTTTGCGCTGAAGGAACTTGTTGAGTATTGCCATCAATCTGACCCGTGTAACGTACAATACCTTCTTTATCGATTAGAAAAGCCATTGGTGTTGTGGTGGCACCAAAGCTACGGGTTACATCTTGAGTAGAGTCCCACAGATAGGGGAAATTTAGCTGGTGCTGTCTGGCAAAGTTCTTCATGCTATCAAAACTTTCATTTGGGTCATTTTGGGCAATGTTGCCATTGACTCCGATTAAAGTAAAACCTTGTTTGCCAAATTCTGTTTGTATTTTTTTTATTTTATCTATATACAACCCTACGCAGGGGCAGCGGTTGCACATAGAAATAACGCCAACTGCACGGAATTTTTCTAAATAACGTCTTAGATGGTGTACCTGATTATCAATTCCTGGCAGTTCAAAATCGGGTGCGTATTTTCCTATGGGACTATCCATTGTTTTTAGTACACTCATATTCTCGGTTGCTGGAAGGAACTGGAAACAGCAAAACACATTGTTCATGTGGGCCTGCGTCCATTTTCAAGCCACCCTCTGTGTAGATGCTTAACTGATATCCAATAATTTTATAGTTCTGATGCAACTGTCGTAAATTGTGAAACTACTGAATCCGAGCAAAAATGTTTGGGATTTACTGCATGTAAAATTTATCATTTTTGATGTTTATCTTAATATGGCACATGGCAAACTTATTTTTTTAAGAGCTTGCTCGAAATAATAATCAATACAACCATTATTCCGCGCTATTTTTATGAAAATTAAAACCATTGTGCATCATAATTATTAATCTATTTATTCTCTAAAAAAAATAATATCCTAGAACTATTTCTTTCAAATATCACCAGCAATAATACTTATATGCTCTATAAAAAAATATTTATAACGCCTGTGCATAGTTCATTATTAACTTTTGTATACTAAAATGGCATTTATCTTATACTATTTCATGCTTTCCTTTCACAAGGAAATTGATTTTTACTAGTAAAAATACTAGCTTTCCCACAATTATGATAGTGAGTAAGCTTATAGTATGTAAATTTGAGAGATTTGAGAAATAGTTTTCCAAACTCGCTTTTAAAACCAGAATTGAGAATTATAAAAAAATGGGAATATTAATTCTGTATAATTTTTTGTAATTTAATCCCTTTTAATTCTCTGGCTTGCAGGTGTATTTATATATAATAAATTGACATTACATGAGTACTTCTACTTCTATCCCAGTATTTAGTCCAACAAAAACTTGGACTTGGCAAGGCTTTCCGATTTGCTATCAAACTCAAGGAACTACTGGGTCTGCTGTTGTTTTAATACATGGTTTTGGTGCTTCCTGGGGACATTGGCGAAAAAATATTCCAGTGATAGCAGAAAATTGTCGGGTTTATGCGATTGATTTGATTGGATTCGGAGCTTCAGCAAAACCTATACCTGGTGAAGAAATTGCTTACACATTTGAAACTTGGGGACAGCAAATTGCAGATTTTTGCCGTGAAATTGTAGGTGAACCTGCTTTTTTAGTCGGAAATTCTATTGGCTGCATAGCAGCAATGCAAGCTGCTGTAGATAATCCGGATATGGTTCTGAGTGTAGCTCTACTTAACTGCTCTCTACGGCTGTTACACGAGCGTAAACAAGCCGAATTACCCTACTATCGACGTATGGGAGCGCCTTTATTGCAGCGTATCTTGTCTATTAAGCTGATAGGTAATTTCTTTTTTAATCTAATTGCTAAACCCAAAACTGTGCGTTCTATTCTGCTACAAGCTTATCCGACTGGCGAAGCGGTCACTGACGAGTTGATAGATATTTTGATGACACCAGCAAGCGACCCAGGAGCAGCAGCAGTATTTTTAGCATTCACAGCTTATTCTCAAGGTCCCCTGGCAGAAGACCTTTTACCCAAGCTACAATGCCCAGCTATCATTTTATGGGGAACAGCCGACCCTTGGGAACCTGTAGAATTAGGTAGAGAGTTAGCTGAGTATCCCCAAGTAATGAAATTTATAACCTTAGAAGGAATAGGTCATTGTCCCCAAGATGAAGCCCCAGAATTAGTAAATCCAATTTTACAGGATTGGATTTCCGAGCTTTCGGAAATTAATGAGTAATGAGTAATGAGTAATGAGTAATGAGTAATGAGTAATGAGTAATGAGTAATGAGTAATGAGTAATGAATAGAAAATTGCGAATGGAGCAAATTTTCTAAAATCCAAAATCCAAAATCCAAAATCCAAAATAGAATGACCTCCTCAAAATAATTGAAGAGGTAATTATGCACTTTTAGTGTAGTGAAGAATAATTATTAAGCTACCTGAAAGGCTTAGTTTCCTACGAAATTTACAATAATGAGCAAACAAGATAAACAAACTCTAACAAAAAACTATTTTGATGTCTGCGATAATACAATTACATCAAATTCCTACGCTGTTAGCTGCCACTTGAAAAGTTTAGTTACAGCAGTTGACACAGCGTAATCACAGCAAAGGAATATCTTCAGAAGATTCAGGAGCAGAGAGTTTCTCTAACCAGTCTTCACCTACTTGAATACTAATGTCAGAATTAAGGTTACCGGTACTTTCTACGCGCACTTCCCCGAAGCCTAAAAGGCTACGAACCGATTCAGCACTATTTTCGTCTCCTTGCTGAGCAACAACACGAGTTACTTTCAAAGGCTGACTCCAGCTTTTGGCAACGTAAATTCTAGCATACCCAGCTTTTCGTAGATTCCTCATTAAACGTCGGAAACTAACGTTATCCTTACCAGTATGATTTTGAATCGCGATTCGTAAAGAACTTGGTTCAACTGGCTGTAATTCATTTTCCGCTTCTATACCGAAGTGTTGAGCCATCATTATGCTTATGCGACGAGGGCTTGGTATCCAGTAGCTTGCATTGTACTCTTTAGGAGTGCTAAAACGTCCCGGCAACATCAGCATTTGCATGTTTGAGCGATTAGTTCTGACTCCAAAACCTACCAGCGCTAATAATTCTTCAACCGTTAAGTTCGTATCTATATGTTCTTTAACTACATTGAGAATTTTAGGTAATTGTGCTAAGGTTCCTGGATTAAGTGCCTGATCCATTAAAGCTCGCATCACCATTTGCTGACGCTGAATTCGACCAATATCTCCTCTGCCATCATTACGAAAACGTAGAAGTTGGAGCGCTTTATCGCCATCTAGATGCTGTCTACCAGCTTTTAAATTGATGTATAAATGCTGGGAATCATCTTGATATTTCAAATCTTCAGGAACGTTTACCGTTACTCCTCCTAAAGCATCAATTAACTTACCTACTCCTAAAACGTTGATTCGCATATAGCGGTCAATTGCGACTCCTCCCAGAAGATTACTTGCGGTTTTTGCGGTTAGAGCCGGACCACCATGTACATTAGAAGCATTGATTTTCTTAATCCCATATCCTTCTATTCTAGTCCGAGTATCTCTGGGAATAGAAAGCATAGTCAATTTTTTATTCTGAGGGTCGAACTTAATCAACAACATGACATCAGCAAGACCATCAAAAGAATTAACTTGAGGTAGGTATCCTAAATCTCTGACTTTAGACGGAGGATTTTGTACATCGGGGGGAAGTACGCTCATTCCCATAACCAAAACGTTGACAGGACGAGTTAATTCAGAAAAGCGCAGCCCGCCTCCAGCAATACTATCGCTCTCAAATACAGCCGCTTCATCCGCACTAAGATTGGCTTGCATTAAGGGGGTACTGCTTAACGAAACTGCTAGAAGCGCTCCTGCGGTAGCCGATATCATCGCAATACCACTCATACCTACCCAAAACCACAACCACTTTCCAGCTTTAGGGTTATTCCCTTTCTTGTTATTCGATTTGGGAGGGGACGCAGAATGGCTATCTTGCGCCGAAGTTCTTTGAATGGTCACTGACTTCCTCACACTTATTGATAAAAATTCAAATTTCTGCTTTGCATTTGAGCAGACGAATCAACCCATAATAGCTAACTCTTAATTATCAGTGCTAACTACATTACTTTCGTGTCAACCACAACACTTATAGCAGTATTTCTCCTATTTTTTTAGTTAATCCGGAGATGTTTTACTGAAGAATAGCAACTTTATACTAAATTTTACTGTAAAGGTATTAATATCGAAGTATAAGAAATATCCTTTTATTAAGTACTGAGCTTACTTTCCGATTTCCTTATTAATACTTCTATTTTTATCAAGATAAATATTTATCTACTACTTTTTCAGCAAACTGGCTGAATCCCGGTAAACGTTGAGACTTGCCTTTGAAAGTACGAATAATTAACCATGCACTTACTATAAAATAGCCACTGGTCACAAAGCTGTTAAGAATTTGCAAACGTAGTGCAAAAAATTCTGAAGTTGAAGCTCCAGTACCAAGGAGTATGTATCCGAAGCACCAAGTTAATGCTAATGTAATTGACAAACGAGAGGTTCTTAGTTGTTCCCGACTTCCTTCACGGCGATAAAGCGTCCATAAGGATGGGAAAAAACCAATTACTGGAATTACATATATAAGCATTCCAAAAAGAGAAATGTCTTGTTTTTTGACTTTGCTTATATCATTTGATTCAAAATGCTTCATTAGTCTGAGTAAAATCCTGAACTAGGGGGATAAATGATTGGTCTGTGGTCGGGGATAATAGGCTTATAACTGCTCTATTTAATTAGTTGTCCAACGGCAATTAGCTTTTTTATGCACACACTTAAGCTTTATTATTGGTGGCAAAGCTTAACACCGATAGGTCGAATCGGCGTAATCGCTGTTGTTGCTCCTCTGTTAGTGATTAACGGTTGGGCATTTTCAGTAATTTTTGATTACTTCCATTCGCTGATAGTCATTTTAGCTGGAGCTTCGGTACTAGCGTTTCTGCTCAACTATCCCGTAAGCTGGCTGGAGCGTCAAGGGTTACAGAGAGAACCTATAGCAATTTTAGTATTTTTACTTACGTTATCTATTTTATTAGCTTTGGGTGTTACATTAGTTCCCCTAGCACTTACTCAAGCTCAACAATTGGTGGCTCGTTTACCAGAGTTAATTGATTCGGGACGTAGCCAATTAATGATACTGAATGAAAAAGCAGATGGCTTGGGTTTACCAATCAATTTAGATGCTTTACTAGTACAGATTAACGACCGAGTTAAAGGACAATTGCAAGCTATAGCTGGACAAGTGTTGAATTTAGCGGTAGTAACGGTAACAAGCTTGCTCGATATCGTTCTAACCATGGTTTTAACATTCTATCTGTTACAACACGGGGGAGAACTTTGGCAAAGTTTGGTTGGTTGGCTTCCTGCAAAATTCCGCAACCCTTTTTCGGAAACGGTGCGTCTTAGCTTTCAAAATTTCTTTATTACTCAATTAATCTTATCTATTTGCATGGCATCAGCTTTAATTCCTACATTTTTATGGCTGAAAGTACCTTTTGGGTTACTTTTTGGCTTGACTATCGGTATTATGGCTTTGGTGCCTTTTGGAGGTTCTGTAGGTATTGCTCTTACCACATCCTTAGTTGCATTACAAGACTTTTGGATTGGTATGAAGGCATTGATGGCTGCGGTTATCGTGCAGCAAATTCTCGAAAATATAATTGCTCCACGAATTTTGGGTAGCTTTACGGGTTTAAATCCCGTTTGGGTTTTAATCTCCGTGCTGACGGGAGCCAGAATTGGAGGACTCTTAGGTGTAATTGTCGCTGTACCTAGCGCTGTTGTCATTAAAACAGCAATAGAAGCAATACGACCTTCGATTTCTAACAACGATAAAGATGATGCTAATTCGGAACAAAAAATAAAGGACACTAGTTCTGACCTTAGTGTCCCTCCGGTAGATGTAGCTGCACCTAAAACATCTCCTCCAACTGCTTGATAAAACTATTAATTACTGAAAAGAATTGTTCTTACAAAACTACAAATAAACTCTAGATAACTCATTTTCTCAAGAATCCGAAGCTTTGAAACTAAAATACTTGAAACGCAAATCATCTTATTTTCTGTTCGGTGCTACCCGCTTGTTTCAAGTTAAAGGTTCCATAATTGAACCCATGAATAACACAGTTCCGGTTTGATTATCTCGAATAGCGCAGAAAAATGGACGGTTAACAATCATCCGAAATGGCTTTTGGGAGGGAATTTTTACCGAGGTTAATTCTATCCCAACTGAAGTTGTAGCAGCAGCCTCGGTTCCTTCTTCATTTACTTCAACGAAAGTTTTGTGCTTGACTTGGCTGATTTTAAGGTTATTTCCCATCTCTGAGAAATTCGCATTATTTGTAAATGCTTCTTCCATTCCTAAAGCCGAAAGTGCATCGTTAAGTGTGGTTTCATAGTCCATTTTGAAACGGGGTAAACGTACAAAACCTTCTCTAGAAGCAAATTGAGACATCCATTTTTCCCAATTAGCTGCATTCAAATTTTCATAAAAAGAATTTATGTCTGAGTTTTGCTTTGGTAAAAAAACATAAAAGCTAACTCTAGAATTTTCGCCATAAGGTAAATTTACCGCTTGAAAATTTTCGCTTTCATAATATTTATAGTCACCTGATTGTGACATCATTGGATGCTGTTTTTCTTCACCAGACGAAAGATAAAAAGGAAATTGAGCCGTCTTTTCTTGGTCAAATTCTTGCTTCCAATTACCTTTAAAATAAATCGCGTTCAGTAAAAATAGTACTTGGTTGGGGTCAATTTTATCGACAATTTTTTCAATTTTACCTTGTGTATTTTCTTTTACCCAACTGTTGATTTTATTAGGGGTATCTGAATCTGCAAAATTTAGATTTTTTATTTTCGCTTGATAAAATTCTTGACTATTCTGGATAAAATCTGACTTCAAGCTAGCTTTTTTATCTGCCCATAGCGAATTAGCTATATTTAAAGTTACTTCAGGGTCGGGGTTTTCTAAACTCTTTTTTAATTCTGCATAATTTGAATTTACTTGCTGTAGGTTCAAACCTTTTAACTCTAAAGCTTTAGCCATTGCTTCTTGAGTACTACCATCAGCACCGTTATAAGTCATAGTTAAAGCAAGAGCAATACTGGAAGGGGAAACAAATATATTTTTATTTTTGTCTTGAACTAACAATTGAGAAAATAAATTAAAGCCAAATTTAGTATTCGCAGAAACTAATTTTGTATCTATTGGGAAAGACTTCTCAGAAACCGGCAATTGTGACTTTGGTGCTTGAGATTCAGCTAAAGCAGTATTATTACTACTATTTAATTGAGAGCATCCGATAACACCCATAAGCATAACGCTTGCAGCAGCTAAAACATAACGCCTTCCTAAACTGACTGCATAGCGTCTTTGCAAAAAGTTTTGCCGAGAATTGCTAAAATTTTTGTTCATATCACCACCATTTCGTTATCCTGCTTTGTTTCAACTATGCCATCTACAATTAATTGACAACTAGATGGTTACAGTTTTAGCAACAGAGAATAGGAAGCAATTATTTAATTCTTGAAAGTAAAATATTAATTATTTTGCTACTTACGTTACATTTACAGCCAAACCATTTTATACTACTCTAAAGATAGAGAAAGTCAATAATAGATAAATACTTGAATGTTTTAGTTACGCTTACTCTTATAACTAACTTTTGGTGCGATGAGTGACAAAACCTACAACTCTCTAAATAATAATATTCTTTTTCAAGAAGTTTTAAGACTTGTTGAAAGTTTAATTATGGCTAAAACAGGCAAGCATCTTTCTAATATTGAAGTTTTAGTTTTGCGTGGTTCCTGGAAAGGTCATAAATACAACCAAATTGCCACTGAAAGCGGTTATACTGACGAATATATTAAAAACGATATTGGACCAAAACTTTGGAAACGTTTATCGCTAGCTTTAGAAAAAAAGGTTACTAAAAATAATTTCAAAGCAATACTTGAACAATATATTTATCAAATAGAAAAAGATAAGACAGTATCTGAATCAATATCTCATAAGTTAGAAGATAATGACAATTTAATTAATACAAATAATTTTATAGAAACACCAAAACCAACATATCATAATCTTCCATCACGAGATTATACAAAGTTAGTTGGTCGCGAAGCTGAAGCAAGAAAGCTATTAGAATTGCTATCTTTTGAATGGACAATTCCTTGCGTAAGCATTGAAGGAATTGGAGGTGCAGGAAAAACTAGTTTAGCTCTAGATATTGCCTATCGCTGTTTAAAAGTAAGTAACGATATTTATTTTGAAAGAGAGTCAGAAAGCAATATACCTTATTTTGAACTAATAGTTTTTACTTCTGCAAAATCTCAGTTTTTTACTCCCAGAGGCACTATACCTCGCTTGAGACGAGAAAGAACGCTAGTAGATATTTTTAACAGCATAATACGTACCATTAGCTTTTACGATTCTAGAACATCAAGTTTTGAAGAAACCTACGAGCAACTTTACAAATATTTAGCTAATACACGGACTTTGTTAATTATTGATAATTTAGATACTCTAGAAGAACAGCAACAAGTACTTAGCTTTTTGTACGAGCTACCACCAACTGTAAAAGCTTTGATTACTAGTAGAGAGAAAACTCCCTTTAATACTGTTAATCTTTCATCCTTAACTAAAACTGAAGCATTAATATTAATTCAACAACAAGCTAATGAAAAGCAAGTAGATTTGAATTTTAGGCAATGTATTGAGCTATATAAAACTACAGGAGGAATTCCGGCTGCAATTATCTATAGTATCAGTCAAATTGCTGCTGGCTATAACTTTAATAGCATTACTTCTGTGTTAATGCCTACCCAGGGAGACTTTTGTCGCTTCTACTTTGAAAACTCTGTTTCTCCCCTCAAAGGGAAACCAGCACACAAATTTTTAATGGCTTTGTCGCTATTTACTCAACCCGCAAATGTCGAAGCATTACGAGCTATCGCTAATGTCGATAATCCTTTGGATATTGCAGATGGTTTGGCTAGATTGCAACAACTTTCCTTGATAAATTATGTTCGAGGACGTTATCAGATGCTACATCTGACACGTGAATACGCACTATCAGAAATGTCTAATAATCCAGAATTTGAAATTTCTGCCCGTAATGCTTGGGTAAACTGGTATCTTAAGTTTGCTCAGCAGCATGGAGGTAAAGATTGGCGAGAATGGCAAGATTATCAATATTTAGAAGATGAATGGGATAACTTATCGGATGTGATGGAATGGTGTATTGCTAATAATTACTATCATGAAACCTGCAAACTTTGGCAAAATATAAAATGTTACACATATTCATTTGCCTATCGCCAAAATCGTCTAAATTATTGGGATGCTCCGTTGTCATGGTTAGAATGGCTGAGTGAAGCAGCAACTTCTCGTAGAGACTTTACGACAGCAGCTAAAATGATTGGTGAACGAGCTTGGAAATTAACATTAATAGGACGAGATCAGCAATTGGCTTTGGCTGATAGCTTATATAATCAAGCTTGGCAATTGAATCAATATCTAACTTTGGATATGCAGGCAGATTTAGCGATTCATATTGGTGTTTGGCATATACAAAAAAAGCAATTTATACAAGCAACTGATTGGCTTGAGCGAGCTAAAAGGTTATTGGAAAATCCAAATAATTTGCCAATAGATTCGCATCTTGCAACTCGCTTATCTTTACATATTCTTTATTACGAAGGCGAGATTTACTACAAAGCTGGAAATTATCAAGAGAGCAAAACCTTATTCAAACAAGTATATACAAAAGCCCAGTCAATTGGTTGGAAACGTGCTAGTCTCCTTGCTAAAGACTTTTTAGCAGATATCGCACTCAAGCAAGGAAAATTAAAACAAGCACAAAATTATTTGACAGAAGTGTTGCAAGTCGCAGAAAATAATCAAGATAAATGTAGTCGAGCATATACGAAACGTTCTTTAGCTCGTTTGGAGAAAAAATTAGGTAATTTGAATGTAGCTAGACGCTGGGTATATGAAGCTATTAATGATTTTGAAACTTTAGGTATGGAACCAGAAGCAAGAGAAGCCGAGGCTTTGATTCAAGCTATTGAGTCTTGATTTCACAAGATAAAATACAGCCTATTCTGGATAATTAATTTATAATAGAGTTTACTATATTTATTTTCATCAAAAAAAATACTGCTATTTATCTTTTCAAGAAATTTTATAGTTGTATTGATTATTAAAATACAATAACTACCTTTTACTTAACTTTTCCCTGCTGACAAATACGTGTAATTGCTTAAGAATATTAACTTGTAATCTGCTTTTTTTTAATAAAGCAGTTTGCCTTATTCAAGGTATACACAGTTGGAACACACTGATAGAGGTTTTGTCATCGGGTGCATCTTTTCTCTGATTATTTTATTATGAAATATTAGAGTGATTGTAAACATAATGTAGTTACAAATAATTTAGATTCAAAGGAGTATTTATAATATTCTCAAAAATTTGCAGTAGTTCATATTATTAGCAGAAGCAAGTAAATATTATCTTATACTTAGAAAATTGAGAACATAATGTAAATAGATTATAGAGCTTTTATAGGGACTAAGAACTATCAGGGGTAATGCATCTACTGACTTAATTTGTTGTTCTTATATAACGTAACATCATATTTTGGATATCAAAAAATATTAAGGTGTAACTGCAAAAACATGATTAATAGCAAAGTAACTACTTTAGTTGTTATAGATCCTGCTATCAGAGACTTTTATTTATTAGAAAAGCGTATTTTAGAAGGTATGATACCCCAAGCAGGGGTTTTGGTTTTAGAGCCAGATAAAACAGAGATACAGCAAATTACTCGCAATGTGCAAAAATACACTCAACTTTTAAACCTTCATATCATCTCGCAGGGTTCTCCAGGCTGTTTGTATCTAGGAAATAGTAGTTTATCAGTTCATAATTTTAACTACTATGCTTCTCAACTAAGAAAGTGGTCAGTTAGTAATATATTTCTATATGGTTGTAATATAGGTTCTCAAGAAGTTGGTAAAAAATTTATTTTACGTTTGTATAAAACAACTGCGGCAAAAATTTCTACTTTAACTAGTGATAGGGGAATGCATACAAAAGTCGGAGTTGGTAATTGGACTACCAATGAATATACATTAATAAAACCCGAATTAAGAGCATTAACAGCATAGGTTAGTTCTAAAATAGAAGCAAATCAAGAACAATTGACTAATTTATTAAATAACGTCAGTTCTGGTTAAGAGATTCACTATTAATAAGTAGCAAGTAGCAAGTAGCAAGTAGAGAGTAAAAATATTGTTATAAATAGTAAATGAGAGAACAAAATTAATTTTTCCGTTTCCCGGATTATCCAATATTTTTACGATTTTACGAACGAAAAAAATCCCGAATAATGGTTAATTAGCTTACGTATATTTTATTATTATCTGTAAACAGTATTTTATGTTTAAACACCAGAAAGTTAGCCTTCATTCAATTCGCACTTTAATAGTTATTGACGATGCTGTTGAAGACTTTCAGAGTTTGGTTAAAGTATTACTTCCTACGTCAGATGTGATTATACTTCAACCTAATAATAATGAAGTAGAACAAATTACTCAAAATTTAGCCAAATATACTGGATTAAAAAGCCTTCATATAATATCTAACGGTTCCCCTGGTTGTTTATATTTAGGTAATAGTCATTTAAGCTTGTTCGCGATTAATAGCTATGCTTCTCAATTGAAAACTTGGTCTGTTCCTAACGTTATGCTTTACGGATGTAACGTTGCTGCTGGAAGTATAGGAAAGCAATTTATTCGACGCTTGCATTTACTAACAGGTTCTAATATTGGTGCATCTATATGGGATGAAAAAGATACAACCAAAGGGGTTTGTCTGCAATTAAATTACTTTATCGGAGAAATCAATTCAAATTTGACGATATTACCTTCAAGATGGCATGACAATTTTAAAGCTTTTGCTGACTGATAATTTTTAGCTTTTCATTTATAGCCCGATTTTAAGCATTTAAATAATAGGGTTTAAATAATAGGGAACATATTCATGTCGCGTATGGCTTAACTGCGATTACGTACTTGGATAATAATTTACTAAGAACAATTGGATAAAGTCTTGACCTCAGTATCATAGCCGAGTCTTTCTTCAGCTAATCAAGTAAATATTTCATACAAAAAGCTCCATTAAAATCTACACGCGGTCGAGCAAGTTGTGTTATCTTACCAATAGGTTGACAGTCAGCAGCAATATTTGGTTTGTTACCAATATTCATGTTTATTCCGAAGTGTTCTTCAAAAAGCACTTGGGTTTGCTCAAAAGCCTTCTGTAAGTCTTCTCTATCTACTTTTCCTCGCTCGCCAAAGTAAGGAAAATGGTGAATAAATCGACCAAATAGCATTTCGCAATCTTCAGCGTATTTCATGGTATCGAGAATATGGTAATGCCATACTCTATCAATTTCTTGATTTGGAACAAGTTGGCTGTTTGGATAAAGATAAATCAACAGCAAAAACATCAGATACGCTGAAATCGCTTGGTTAGTCTTTTGAATATTCCATCTGTCTTCGTTAGAATGTATGAGATTATAGGCAATTGGTTGTAAGTCAAGCTGTACCAATTTACCGATGAACGTTTGTACATCGGTAGGTAAAGTAGTTTTAGCGAATAGCATTGCTTCCACTCCGAATAAAGGAATTGAGTGAAGGAGGAACGAATTTAATTCGACACATCAAATTCCATTGTTCCTAATTCTTTATCCGGGTTTTTTATAATACAAAGTATATGTTTATACTTCCTTTATGTTGATGCAAAGTTTCTGTGAAGTAGTTGCAAGCAATTTTCATAATGTTGCTTTTTATTAACTAGGGTAATTTGGATTACCATCATTTGGGTTAAGAGATTTACCATTAGTAAATAGCAACTAAAAACTAAAAATACTGGAATAATTGGAATAAATAGTAAACTAGAGAGCAAATTCAATTTCCCTTCAGCCAGACCATCCAATGTTTTTACGGTTTTACTAACGAAAAAATATCCTGAATAATTGTTAGTTACCACTTACCAATTGCTACTTACTATTTATCAATGGTAAACATCTTAACCCGAACTCATATTATTTAGATGCAGTCCACCAGGCTAAAGCATAAGGCTGAGTCGGTTCGTTTATGCTATTTTTAAATTGAACGCGGATTTTATAGTTACCGGTTGCAGGAACAGGACAGAAAATATGTTCCACGCTATCAACTCTACTGATAGAAGCACAAGCACTACGGTTTTCTATATCCTTCCCCTCTGCTTTAACTAAATATAAATCAAGATTATTTAAACCGCGATCGCGAAAAATTTCACCTTTATCGTATCTATCATTCTTGTTTTTGTCGCTGAGTTCCACCAACCGATTCCAAGCTAAAGTAACAGCAACAAAACTATCTTTTTGTAAGGGTTTGCTTAAAGTATAGTCAGCAGATGTTCCAGCAAATATTGAACGGTAGTCCCAACCGACTGGTGGTACTGCTTTTTTTGGAGTCCATTGTCCTGCACTAAACTGTTGATAAGCACGGAAAGCGTTTAAATGTCCGGTTCCCATCTGGGTATGTAAAGGAATTGCTGGATCTTTATAAGCATCAGATACTAACCAATCTTTATTTTGTTTATCAATTAAAGTGCGAGTCATTCCCAGCTTCAATCCATTTCCATCATCTTTAATTTTCTCAGTTGAATTGAGCAAAACAGCTTTCATCACTTCATGACGACGAGAGTCAATACTCCAAGCAAGCTTTTGTTGAGCAGGATTTTTTTTCACTTTTCTCAACATCCTATCGCCAAATTCTTGTAATAAAGCCACAGTACCCGTAACGTGAGGAGTTGCAAAACTCGTTCCAGTAACTTTTTTAGTTTGTCCGTTGGGATTGAGTAAACTAATTCGATTTCCAGGAGCAACTATGCTGATAGTGCGACGAGGACCTAAATTAAGTTCCTTTCCAGCTAACCGTTCAGTCATTGACTGATTAATAGCAACCAAATTGGAAACATCAAGCTTCCTAAAAATCTCTCCTCGGCGAGATGAAAAAGCCACGTTTATCCCATTAAAATTATCAGTAGGAATAGGAATTCCGCCCTTGCCTTGATTACCCGCAATAGCATACAAAACATTATGAACGCGACTAGACCAATCAACACATAGTGTAAGTAAAGCTTTACCATCCAAAACCGGTTCTGGTCTGGGGTCGCGACTCAAAGGTTCGCCAAAACTAAAGTTAATTGCGCGAACATCATTACCGTTTTGTAAAGCAATGTGCTGAGCTGACAGACATTCCTCTGGTTGACCCATCCCCTTGGTAGAACCGACAGCAGAAGAATACAAGCGTGCTGCTGGAGCAACACCTCTAAATCCTTTATCGTTGCTAATCATTACACCAGCAACATTGTAAGCATGGGGGTCAACACCTTTATTAGATTTAGCAGGTCTATTACGTTGAAAAACACCTGCTAGAGATAAAGAACGATTTTTAGAAACGGATTTATCAACGCCAAATTTACCAGGACGACCAATTTCTACTTGACCTAGAGCAATTTTGCGTCCGAATAAATTATAAGGTGATTGATGCAGCCTCAAAGCATCAATGCCTCCACGACCAACTGAAGTAGTCAAAGCAAAAACCGGAACGCTTAAGCACGAAGCACCTAATCCCCAAATTACCCAAGTCAATTTTTTCATCAGTTAGTTGTTAGTGGTTAGTTGTTAGTTGTTAGTGGCTAAGAGTGAGGAGTTAGGAGTTAGGAGTTAGGAATTACCAATTCTCTATCTTCCCATGCCCAATGCCCCGTGCCCCATCCCCGATGACCAATTCCCTATTGCCAATATTTAATTTTGTTATTTATATGATAAAAATCTCAATATTTTGTTACAATGCATACAGAATAGGACGCTTTAAGACCCACTAGCCATGATCAATAAAAACTATAAAAAACCCGTTGTTATCGCTCCATCCATCCTGTCAGCAGACTTTAGCCGTCTTGGAGACGAAGTTCGTGCCGTAGATGAAGCTGGAGCGGATTGGATTCACATTGATGTAATGGATGGTCGTTTTGTACCTAATATAACGATAGGTCCTTTGATTGTGGAAGCGCTTCGTCCTGTAACTCAAAAGCCCTTGGATGTCCACTTGATGATTGTGGAACCAGAAAAGTATGTAGAGGATTTTGCTAAAGCTGGTGCTGACCATATTTATGTTCATTGCGAGCATAATGCTTCTCCTCACTTACATCGTACTCTAGGACAAATCAAAGAGCTTGGGAAAAAAGCAGGAGTTGTATTAAATCCTGGCACATCTTTAGACATGATTGAGTACTGTCTTGATTTGTGCGATTTAGTGCTGATAATGAGTGTTAACCCCGGTTTCGGTGGTCAAAGCTTTATTCCTGGAGTGTTACCTAAAATTCGCAAGCTACGTCAGATGTGCAACGAACGCGGACTTGACCCTTGGATTGAAGTTGATGGTGGACTTAAAGTCAACAATACCTGGCAAGTTTTAGAAGCTGGTGCAAATGCAATTGTTGCAGGTTCGGCAGTTTTCAAAGCTAAGAGCTACAAAGAAGCTATCGAGGGTATTCGTAATAGTAAACGTCCCGCACAAGATTTGCCAAAAGCTTCATAATTAATTGTTAATAACCGTTAATAAACGTTAATTAAATATTCCCATCACCTAATTTCCCCTCCTCTTAAAGTTAGTGGAGGGAATTTTTTAATCAACTTCAGTTAGGGTTACGAGATTTTCTATTAATAAATAGTAAGTAGTAAGTAGAGAGTGAAAATATTGCTATAAATACTAAACGAGAGAGCAAATTCAATTTTTCCAAGACCAGATTGTTCAGTGTTTTTTACGATTTTACTGACGAAAAAATACCCCAAATAATGGTTAATTAGTAATTATAAAGCAAATAAATATGAGTTTTGTAGATATAAAAAACCCAGCTTCTCGAAGAAACCAGGTCAATATTAACTATTTAATTACTTTTCAAAACTTTCAAAACTTAATCTAAGAAACCCATCAAAGAAAAACTATCATCAATTTCGTTAGAAGCGACTGGACGATTACCCATAACTCTATAGGTTTCCGAAACCACTAAATCACTTTTAGCAATGGGACGAATTCCAGATAAGTTAATGGTGTCAGTAACTTGCATTTTGTTTGCTGTAATGGGACGAATTCCCATCACATTCATTGTCTCAACTACTTGTAAATCGCTGCTAGTAATCGGACGCTGACCCGGTAGAGCAAGGGTTCCAGTAACTTCTTTTTTTGCAGTATTGATTTTTGCTACTTTATCTGTATTTAAATTATTTTCAGTACTCACGCTTTCCCCTTTTATATTTTCTAGATTTTCTGGTTTTGCACTGGTTTCTTCCCCAGTTTTGGCTCGTCTTTGTCGAGTACTGGCTCTTCTACCATTACCATTACTACTGACGGTCATAATCTTATACCTCTGACAGATAAATGAATTTAAGTAAGCTTCTATTAACTAAAAATTTACTTTTATTCATTAAGTGTAACTTTAAAAAACTCTCTATAGGTATAAGTATCTTCAAGAATGAGACATAAGTCAAACTTAACCGTTAAATACTGTGAAGAAAGATATAGATAAATTCTGTTCTTCAGATTTAGATTTCAAGGCTCCCAAGGCAACAGTATTCGCTAGACTGAAATAGGTCAAAGGTATTATAAGCTTCTCATGAATAATTTTTTAGTAAAAGCTCCTTTTGAACCCACAGGTGACCAGCCCAAAGCTATTGAGCAGCTTGTGGAAAGCATTCAAGCAGGAAGTCGCTATCAAACACTGTTGGGTGCGACTGGTACTGGAAAAACTCATACTATTGCTAGAACGATTGAAAAGATAGGTAAACCCACTCTTGTTTTGGCACACAATAAAACTCTTGCTGCACAGCTTTGCAACGAACTACGGGAGTTTTTCCCCAACAATGCGGTGGAATACTTTATTAGTTATTACGATTATTACCAACCAGAAGCTTATATTCCCGTTACAGACACTTATATAGAAAAAACGGCTCAAATTAATGACGAAATTGATATGTTGCGACATTCCGCAACCAGGTCTTTGTTCGAGCGTAAGGATGTGATTGTTGTTGCTTCTATTAGCTGTATTTACGGTTTGGGGATTCCTACGGAATATCTAAATGCAGCAATTCCGTTTCAAGTAGGAATGGAAGTAGATCAGCGAGAAATACTGAGAAGTTTGGTATCAGTTCAGTATAGCCGCAACGATATTGAAATGGGTCGGGGAAAGTTCCGGGTTCGCGGTGATGTACTAGAAATTGGTCCAGCATACGAAGATAGAATTATTCGTGTAGAGTTTTTTGGCGATGAAATAGATGCGATTCGCTATATTGACCCAGTTACTGGTGAAATTTTGCAAAGTTTACCAGCAGTCAATCTTTACCCCGCTCGTCACTTTGTTACACCGAAAGATAGGTTAGAAATTGCGATTGCGGATATTGATGCAGAATTAAAAGCACGTAAAACTGAATTAGAAGAAGCGAATAAATTATTAGAAGCACAGCGGATAGACCAACGTTGTCGTTACGATTTAGAAATGCTGCGAGAAGTCGGTTATTGTAACGGTGTAGAAAACTATTCACGTCACTTAGCAGGAAGACAAGCTGGAGAACCTCCAGAATGTTTGATTGATTATTTTCCCAAAGATTGGATGTTGGTAATTGATGAATCTCACGTTACCGTTCCGCAAATTCGCGGGATGTATAATGGCGACCAAGCCAGAAAAAAAGTTTTAATTGAACATGGTTTTCGTCTTCCCAGTGCTGCTGACAATCGTCCTTTGAAAGCAGAAGAATTTTGGGAAAAGGTAAATCAGTGTATTTTCGTTTCAGCAACTCCTGGTAATTGGGAATTAGAAATTTCTGAAGATAATATAGCGGAACAGATTATTAGACCGACTGGGGTCATTGACCCAGAAGTAATTGTGCGTCCGACTGAAGGTCAAATTGATGATTTATTAGGTGAAATTAAAGATAGAGTAGACCTCAACGAACGAGTTTTGATTACTACGTTAACAAAGCGGATGGCTGAGGATTTAACGGAGTATTTAGAGGATAATAGTATTCGCGTTAGGTATTTACATTCTGAAATCAATTCAATTCAAAGAATTGAAATTATTCAAGACTTACGGGATGGTGTCTTTGATGTATTAGTTGGTGTTAACCTATTGCGAGAAGGTTTGGATTTACCCGAAGTTTCTTTAGTCGCAATATTAGATGCTGATAAAGAAGGATTCTTGCGTGCGGAACGTTCTTTAATTCAAACTATTGGTAGAGCAGCGCGTCACATTAGAGGACAAGCTATTTTGTATGCGGATAAAATGACCGATAGCATGATAAAAGCTATCGATGAAACCGAACGTCGTCGAGGGATTCAAACTGCATACAATAAAACGCATAATATTACTCCAAAACCAATTGTTAAGAAGAAATCTAGCAATGCAATTCTCTCTTTCTTAGAAGTTTCGCGACGGTTGAATTCACAAGATTTAGAAGTAGTAGACGAGCATGTTAATGAAATTCCTCTAGAAGATATTCCACAATTAGTTAATAATTTAGAAGCACAAATGAAAGATGCTGCGAAGAATTTACAATTTGAAGAAGCAGCAAAGTTTCGGGATAGGATTAAGCAGTTAAGAGATAAATTGGTTGGTAGGAGTTAAGAGTTAAGAGCTAATAATTAAATGTTGATAATTGTTGACTGCTCACTGTTAATTTTTGACTGTTCCTTACCTAAAAGTGAAGAGTTATAAAGGAAAGTGGAGAAATTATTTCGAGAATACCATCTAAATAACTCAACCGTGCCCCAGTTCCAGCAAGATTAATATCAAGTTGTTCTAACTATTTCCAACTGACATCGTACAGCAGAACATAAGA
This sequence comes from Cyanobacteria bacterium J06621_15, assembly GCA_038525335.1. GTDB lineage: Bacteria > Cyanobacteriota > Cyanobacteriia > Cyanobacteriales > Nostocaceae > Rivularia. Next base: position 44,217 of record JBCBHT010000001.1, read on the forward strand.
AGTTTTAACGAAGTTTCTAAGTACTTAAGCAAATTTAATTGTACATTTGTCATTGCGAGTGGAACGGTCTTCGTAGCGTCTCCCGGAGGGAGATAGTGAAACGAAGCATTCAGCGAAGCTGCGGATCATCTCAAGGTGTTGCGATTGCTATGTACTAACGGACACGCTGCGCTAACGCTGTCGCTCGCAATGACACAATTAATTTTGTACACCCACTTACTGGGAAAGTCATGAGTTGAAGCATCAACTGGTGACTGTTTACATCATAAATTGATTTTTTCGCGAGGATGATTTTTGTCCAAACCATAACAAAACTACAAAAGCTCGGTCTGCTTAATAGACCGAGCTTTTGTAGTTGAAAATACTTATCAAGAATTACAGATATATTAAAAATATTTTCTGCAAGCTTTTTGGTAAATTCTTGCATTAATGTTATCCAATTTACATTTTGTTTATATTCGCTACTTCTGGAATAGGTATTTCTACTTGCTCTTTAGGACCAAAATGCTTGTCCATTAAGGTTGACACTTGATCTGCCTGAATTTTGGTGTAACGAGTTTTATCTGGCATTATTAAATTGGGTCCAGCTTTGCATTTCTTCATGCATCCCGTACCCTTTATGCTTACTTGGTCTTCTAATCCACGTTCGCTGATAGAAGCAGCTAAAGCTTGACACAGCTTTTTACCACCACGTTTCATGCAGCTAGATTTTTGACACACCAATATATTATTAGCTTTTGCCGATTTCTGTTGTTTATTCTCTTGAATTTTTGTTGCAGGTGCAGGAACTACTTCTTCTGTTCTTTGAACTTCCTGTCTACAAGCCATTATTCGCTCGGCTTTTAATTTAACTTCACCTGTTTTGGTGTCATACTTCTTTTCACCCACAGCCTGCAACCAAGTACCTGGTGGTAGACGTAAATCAAAAGTATGTCTTAAATGTTTTGCTAATTTAATATAACGTTCGCCTTCAGAAGTTCCTAACAGCAAACCTTTGAGCTTATAACCATCCTTGATTACAAAATCTAGAAATCGTCCTTCCAGACAAAATTCTGATATTTCTTTACGATGAGATTTTCCCATAATTCTTAAACCAATTCTATACAACAACCGTCATGCAAAGTAACTCTTACAGTAAGGATTTCCGCGCTTGATAACCCTCTAATTTGAATGGCTGTATCCGATTAACTACAGGTGACGAGGACGATAATATAAGCACTCCTTAAGAGTACAAATTAGGTCTTGACGGGAAGCATTTAGCTGTCGCATTACGCTCCAAAGTTGAATAGCAGCTTCAGTATTGGTAATTTCAACTGTCAAGGGTTGATTACTACTACACCAAGAAGGAATATGTAATTCCTGCAACCGTTTATAAACTTGCCAACGGTCTGCCCAGTTCACTTCAACAACGTGTTTTGTCTGCGATAGCGAATCAAACGATTTCATGCGGAGGTATCCTCTAAGTGCAATAAGCTCGCAGTAGCTAAGCAGTAATCCCTGCTTTAACTTTGCAATCAAGATTCTTTAACAATTATATGTTAAATGCAAACATTTCTCAGTAACTTTTGAAAAAAAATAAAAATTTATCACGATAACGGGGAGTGAGAAGTTGGAAGTAAGCTTCTCGTGAGATAAGGGTCAAAAGTTAAAGGTGCAAATCTCTTTCTAACCTTCTATTTCGACTTGAAACTCTTTATTCTGTTATTCGCTGGTTCAAAAGTTTCCCTTTCTTGACTTTTTGATTTGAGTCACCTGCTCCGGTTGGCAATAAAATCTGCCAATTTGGCTTGAAAGAATAAAAATACTAGCTATCTTGGAATGAGTTTTTGGCAATTTATTTCTATAAGTATTTCTATTAAATTTAGAAATCGAGATTTTTAGTGTCAAACATAATTTGTTTTGGTATATAAGAGGTTTGAAATGTAGAGGATTGAGAGTAGCTTGGAGATTATCGTAGCTTCATTTAGATAAAAGATGTCAATAAGGACTATGAAAATTTATTTATAATCAGCAAAAATTGAAAAAATATGAAATTAAAATTTCAAAAAATATAAAATTTGACAGAAATAAATAATGTTTTATGATGTTAAGATATGGAAAATAAGCAGTTAGTAAATTAGACTGCTAATCAAAGATAATAAGCGAGGAGAACAATGGCTGACACACAAACTTTATTACAAAATTTTGGTCAAGTTTATGACAATCCAGTATTACTTGATAAGAGCGTAACAGAACCAGTTTGTGAAGGTTTTAACGTTGTATTGGCTAGTTTTCAAGCCTTGTATATCCAATATCAAAAGCATCATTTTGTTGTAGAAGGTTCGGAATTCTATTCTTTACACGACTTTTTTAATGATTGTTACGAAGAAGTACAGGGACATATCCACGAAATTGGAGAACGATTGAATGGACTCGGTGGTGTTCCTGCTGCTTCTTTTAGCAAGTTAGCGGAATTGTGCTGCTTTGAGCAGGAATCTGATGGTATTTACTCTTGTCGTCAAATGATAGAAAACGACTTGAAGGCAGAGCAGGCAATGATTGGTGTAATTCGTCGTCAAGCTACTCAGGCTGAGAGCTTAGGTGATAGAGCTACAAGACTTTTGTACGAACAAATTCTTCTCAAGACCGAGGAACGTGCTTATCATTTATCTCACTTCCTCGCAAAAGACAGTCTAACTTTAGGATTTGTTCAGTCTAGTAACTAATCTATCAAGAAGTGAATAAGTTTATCTGCTTTTAAAGGCATATAAAATTTATTATCTAATTAAAAATTTGAATTAATGGTAGAGAATGTACGGTCATTTCTCTACCATTTTTGATTAAATACCGAATAAGTTTCTTATCCTAACTGTAATTATTATTTATGGATGCTTTGGTAAATATTTAAGAGTAAGCGAGAATGATTCTCATCAATTTTTAATACATTTACTTCAATTTTCAATTAGGATTAATTAGTTTTATTTCTCAATATACAAAAAAGAAGATATATTTATTGATTTTTGTTTTTTCAATTTTTAGAATCTCTTGCTTTGTTGATGGTAGTCAGTCAGCTATATATAAACTTAGATGACCTGAGTTCAGGATATTCTTTTAGATAGTAAAATCGCAAAAAAAATTGGACAATACAGGATTTAGGAACATTAAATTTGCTCTCTCTTTTACTATTTATAGCTGTATTTTACTTTTTACCTGCTGCTGATTAATGGTAAATTTCTTAACCAGAATAATGGTTAACTATATTTGATTAGTTGGATTAATCTAAAAGGCTTAAGTAGGTTGGCGTTGAAAATTGTAATTAGGGCAGGCATTAGGCATTCACGCGTTCACGCAGTGAGTCGTTAGACTAAGCGTGTGGATCATCGGCAGTCGGCAGTCGGGGTAAGAGTTTAAGGCTGATTTACAATCTGTTACATAGTTATATTTATTTGTGCCCACTTACTTATCTATGATGTCTACTTTCCACTTTCTTGTCATAGTCATAGTTGCCAGTACCGAGCTAGCCATGACATTTGTTTGATTTTACAAAACAAACTGGGGCAGAAAGTCGTGTCATCTAATAATCTTCTGTTTCTTGATTTAGTTAAATACTATACAGTAAATAAGCTGCTTGTGGAGTAGGTGGTTCAAGCTCGGATAAAAGTGCTTTAACAATACTTAGGCAAAATTTTTCATTATGAAAACGAAAAATCTTGAGAACAAGTAATATAAGTGGTCAATAAAAAACTTAAAATAATCGGGATTCATATTCTCGTATTTAAAGGAAAAAACTATGCCCCGTCGTCAAGACCTTCAAAAAATTTTATTATTAGGTTCTGGTCCAATAGTTATTGGACAAGCTTGTGAATTTGATTATTCGGGAACCCAAGCTTGTAAATCTTTGCAGGAAGAAGGTTATGAAGTTGTGCTGGTCAATTCTAATCCAGCTACGATTATGACTGACCCAGAAACGGCTGACCGGACTTATATTGAGCCGTTGACACCGGAATTGGTAGAAAAAGTTATTCAAAAAGAACGTCCTGATGCTTTATTACCAACGATGGGAGGACAAACTGCTCTTAATATAGCTGTTGCTTTGGCGAAAAACGGTGTTTTAGATAAATATGGTGTTGAACTTATTGGAGCTAAGCTAGACGCAATTGAAAAAGCTGAAGACAGGAAACTTTTTAGCGATGCAATGGCAAGAATTGATGTTGCTATTTGTCCTAGCGGTACCGCTTCGTCCTTGGAAGAAGCTAGGGTGATAGCCAAAAATATTGGCAGCTATCCGCTGATTATTCGTCCCGGCTTTACTATGGGTGGTACTGGTGGTGGTATTGCCTATAATCAAGAAGAATTTGAGGAAATGGCGCAAGCGGGTATTGATGCTTCTCCTGTATCGCAAATCCTGATTGACCAATCTTTGCTGGGTTGGAAAGAATATGAGTTAGAAGTAATGCGCGATTTAGCGGATAATGTCGTAATTATCTGCTCGATTGAAAATATTGACCCGATGGGTATTCACACGGGAGATTCGATTACGGTTGCTCCCGCTCAAACCTTAACTGATAAAGAATACCAGCGGTTGCGGGATATCGCGATAAAAATTATCCGCGAGATTGGTGTAGAAACTGGTGGTTCCAATATTCAGTTTGCTATTAATCCCGTGACTGGGGAAGTTGTTGTGATTGAAATGAACCCGCGAGTCTCTCGTAGTTCTGCTTTAGCTAGTAAAGCTACAGGTTTTCCTATCGCAAAAATGGCGGCTAAATTAGCTGTTGGTTACAGCTTAGATGAGATTAAAAATGATATTACCAAAGAAACTCCTGCATCCTTTGAACCAACAATTGATTATGTAGTTACTAAAGTACCTCGCTTCGCTTTTGAGAAATTTCCCGGTTCTTCCTCGGTGTTGACAACTCAAATGAAGTCCGTAGGAGAAGCAATGGCTATCGGTCGTACTTTTAACGAATCTTTCCAGAAAGCCTTGCGCTCCCTGGAAACCGGACGCGCTGGTTGGGGGTGCGATCGCCAAGAAAAATTACCTTCTGGTGAACAAATCCGCGCTCAGTTGAGAACACCGAATCCAGAGCGAATTTTTGCGGTGCGTCACGCGATGCAGCTGAAAATTAGTATCGAGGAAATCTACGAACTGACCGGTATCGACCACTGGTTTTTGGATAAAATGCAGCAATTGCTAGAGGTGGAAAAGTTTATCAAGCGAACTCCTCTAGAACAGTTGACAAAAGAGCAATTATATGGCACCAAACAGTACGGTTTTAGCGATAGACAAATTGCTTTTGCTACCAAAACCAGCGAAAATGCAGTGCGAGAAAAACGCAAGCAATTAGAAATAATTCCGGTTTACAAAACTGTAGATACTTGTGCTGCCGAATTTGAAGCCTTCACTCCTTACCATTACTCTACTTACGAACAAGAAAGCGAAGTATTACCAAGCGATAAACCCAAGGTAATGATTTTGGGTGGAGGTCCCAACCGTATCGGACAGGGAATTGAATTCGACTATTGTTGCTGTCATGCTGCTTACGCTCTCAAGGATGCAGGTTACGAGACAATCATGGTCAACTCAAATCCTGAAACAGTTTCTACTGATTACGATACTAGTGACCGTCTTTATTTTGAGCCACTAACCAAAGAAGATGTTCTGAATATTATTGAAGCAGAGCAACCGGTAGGGATAATAGTTCAATTCGGAGGACAAACACCTTTAAAATTAGCGTTACCTTTACAGGAATATTTACAGTCTTCAAATCTAGAAACCAAAATTTGGGGTACTTCTCCCGATTCTATTGACGCTGCTGAAGATAGAGAGCGATTTGAAAAAATTCTTCAGGAATTGGATATAACTCAACCACCTAACGGTATTGCTAGAACCTATGAAGATGCTTTGGTTGTAGCTCAACGTATTGGTTACCCAGTAGTGGTACGTCCGAGCTACGTATTGGGTGGAAGAGCAATGGAAATTGTTTACTCAGATGCGGAATTGGAACGATACATGACTTTTGCGGTACAGGTTGAACCGGAACATCCCATACTGATAGATAAATTTTTGGAAAATGCTACGGAAGTTGATGTAGATGCGATTGCTGATAACACGGGTAAAGTCGTGATTGGTGGCATCATGGAACACATTGAGCAAGCGGGAATTCACTCAGGAGATTCCGCTTGTGCCCTACCAACAATTTCCTTACCCCAAGCCATTACCGAACAAATTCGCACTTCTACTATCAAGCTGGCACAAGCTTTGAAAGTTGTGGGATTAATGAACGTTCAATTTGCGATTGCAGGAGTTCAAAGCTATTCCCCTCAAGTTTACATCTTAGAAGCTAATCCACGTGCTTCTCGTACCGTACCATTCGTTTCTAAAGCAACCGGGGTACCTGTCGCAAAACTAGCATCCTTGATTATGTCTGGTAAAACTTTAGAAGAACTTGGTTTTACCGAAGAAGTTATTCCCTCTCACATTGCTGTCAAAGAAGCAGTATTACCATTTAATAAATTCCCCGGCACCGATACCATTCTAGGACCAGAAATGCGCTCAACTGGCGAAGTAATGGGTATAGATAGCGACTTTGGCAGAGCTTATGCAAAAGCAGAAATGGGCGCGGGAGAGCATTTACCTTTAAAAGGTACGGTATTCGTGTCGATGAATGACCGTGACAAAGCTGCTGCGGTTCCAGTAGTTAAAGAATTTATTCAACTAGGATTTTCCGTCATGGCAACAAGCGGAACTCGAAGAGTACTTCAAGAAAATGGATTAAACATAGAGCAAGTACTCAAACTCCACGAAGGTCGCCCCCACGTTATCGATGCCATCAAAAATCATCAAATTCAACTGATTATCAATACTCCCTCTGGTCAAGAAGCCCAAAGCGACGGTAGATTAATTCGACGCACAGCTTTGTCTTACAAAATACCCATTCTGACAACCATTGCAGGAGCAAAAGCAACTCTTGCGGCGATTCGTTCTCTACAGAATAGTAATTTAGATGTGAAGTTAATTCAGGATTACTGTTTAGTCCGATAGTTCGGAAGTGAGAAAGGAAGATAAAAGGATATTAGCGAGTAGCGAGTATTGAATTGCATAGTTTCCCATGAAAATAAGAAATTAAACAATTCTTAGAAAATAATCCTCACTTGGCATTTACTTCACTCCTTCGCTGCTCGCTAATCAATTCTAACTATCTTCAGTAAATTACTTACTATACGACTTCGTAATATATAAGTAAGGCAAAACTAATAGTTATCATTTTATACTCAAATTTGTTTATTTGATTAACACAAAGAATGTCTAAAAATGAAAATGATTAGATATTCTTTAGGAAAAATTTAAGTTTATTCATCAGCAAAACGGGCGACAATAGAAATTAGGATTGAACAGTAGCCAAGAAGTTTTTATAAATGTTACAATTATTTACAATATAAAAAAATGGAAAAATGTTTAATTAGTTACCTTATATCTAACTGTAGGCACTTGTAAAGCAAGGTAGAAAACTGCAAATATTAGTAATTAATAATCAAATTTAAAACAACTCTTATACCGAGTTTCTAGGGTGCTGTAATTGCACTTTACAGAGGCGGGGTTATCTAATCTTTTGAGGTGTACCCGGTTTATGTATCTATCTAATTGTAAACTTACCGTCAATACTTATTTTCATTACACTTTATGCCTAGCGCTATGAAGACCGCCCAGACACCTAAAGACCTCGTGCGGACTTATCTGCGTGAGATTGGTCGTGTACCACTTTTAACTCACGAGGAAGAGATACTGTACGGCAAGCAGGTGCATCATGCTACAGCCTTACAATCGCTTAGGGATTCGCTAGCAACCGAATTGAAACGTCAACCAACCTTAGATGAATGGGCAGAGCGTGCGAATTTAGATTCCATTGAGTTAGAGGAAGCTATAGAAAGAGGCGAAGTTGCTAAGCGCAAGATGGTAGAAGCCAACTTGCGACTTGTGGTTTCGGTTGCGAAAAAATATATCAAACGTAATGTTGATTTACTTGATTTGATTCAAGAAGGTAGTATTGGAATGCAGCGAGGTGTAGAAAAGTTTGACCCCAGCAAGGGTTATAGGTTTTCTACTTATGCTTATTGGTGGATTCGTCAAGCTATAACCCGTGCTATAGCCGAAAAAGGTCGTACAATCCGCTTGCCGATTCACATTACTGAAAAGCTGAATAAAATAAAGAAAGCACAGCGTCAACTATCACAAAAATTAGGACGTGCAGCAACAGTTTCTGAGTTGGCACAAGAATTAAATTTAACTCCTAAGCAGGTACGAGAATATTTAGAAAAGGCTCGCGTACCACTATCATTGGATTTACGTTTGGGAGACAATTATGATACAGAACTTGGAGAAATGTTAGAAGATCCAAATGCTTCTCCAGAAGATTTTGTTATGCAATCTTCGTTGTCAAACGAACTAGAATCTTTGATAGCTGATTTGACTCCCCAGCAGCGACAGGTTATCACTTTGCGCTTTGGCTTAAACGACGGAAAAGCAATGACGCTTGTCAAAATAGGCGAACAGCTTAATATTAGTCGCGAACGAGTAAGGCAAATTGAGCGTGAAGCTTTAAACAAGCTTCGTAAGTCTAAAGGTGATATGAATGAATATTTGGCTAGCTGAGGAAAAGAAATTTTTAACATTCTCGGTAATGAATCGTTAAACAAAATCTTTGTATTTTTTATACTTGAGGATTTCAAGGACTGTAAAAAAGGAATCATGTAAAAATCGTAAAAGAGGAAGATTTTTATTTCTTCCTTTTTTTGCATGATTAATTTTCACTGACAGTACTGACAGTAATTAATTTGAAAGCCGATAGCTAATATAATTCTAATTTTTTTTGAAGAATTTTTGAAGACAAATATTTCACTCTATTTCCTATTGCTATTTTTTTACAAGCTTTATGGAGGAATGCTGTGTTTATAGTACGGTTAAACCTACTTCCAGTCTAGAATAAATTTGTTACATTAGTAGTACGCAAAAAAAATCAGCTAAATTTTGGTTTAAATCAGCATACACTAAATTAAATATTACCAATTTCTTATACTCAAGAATTAAGGAAAAATATATGAGTAATCCATCCAACCGAGTTTCGGATTTTTTTAATAGTGAGTCTCAAACTTCTAACTCCCTATGGCAATATGTTAGCTCATTAAGTCCTGAGACAATTACCCAATTATCTAAACCTGGTTCTCCTGAAGTTTTGGGAGTAATAGAACGCAATATTATCGGAATTTTAGGCAGTTTGCCTTCAGATAGCTTCAATGTAAATATTAATACTAATCGTGAAAGCTTAGGCAAGCTCCTAGCGTCCGCAATGATTAGCGGTTATTTTTTACGTAATGCGGAGCAAAGAATGGAATTTGAAACAGCATTGCAAGATATGGAACTTGATGAAGAAAATAGTGATACTTAGATAGACATGACAGATGGGAAGTAGTATTCCCCATCAGAATTTTCTCCTAATTTAGTAATTATTATCTGTTGCATATCTATTTATTTTTCGGTCATCTCAAAGATTATTTCAAAATAATAGTTAAGTAATTCGGCATAAACAAATCGGAGTTATGCAACAGCAAGAGATTGATTTAAAACCTGTTGACTTACTGCTTTGTTCAACTAAAATTTTCAAAAATTTCTAGGCTTTTTCAGCAAGCCCTAATTATATATCTGGAACTATATATCTGAAGCCATAAACAGTACAGGAGATGGGATAGAAAATTCAACTAACTCCCAACTCCTTACTCTTAACTTCTAGCTATTGACTTATTCATCCTTCTTTTGTACTCGTCGTCTTACCGAGTCAGCATGAGATGGTAAACCTTCAGCAGTGGCTAGTACATCTATAGCTCCAGCAACTTTATCCAATGCTGTTTGTGAGTAGTGAATAATGCTCGAATGCTTCAAGAAAGTTTCCACACCTAATGCTGAAGCATATCTAGCTGCACCGGAAGTTGGTAAAGTGTGATTGGGTCCAGCGAGATAATCACCTACAGCTTCGGGCGTAGAATGACCCAAAAATATTGCTCCAGCATGGCGAATTGAAGGTAACAATTTCCAAGGGTCGGATACTTCTAACTCTAAATGTTCGGGAGCAAATTCGTTAGAGAATTGGGCAGCAACTTCTAAAGACTCTACTATTACTACTAAACCGTAATGAGCTATCGCCTTTTCCGTATTTAATTTTCTTGGATGGTCAACCAACTGCCTTTCTAAGGCAACTTGCACGTTTTTTGCTAAGCCAGCATCAGTAGTTAGTAATATTGCTGCTGCCATCGGGTCGTGTTCGGCTTGGGCCAATAGGTCTGCAGCTACATGTACGGGATTTGCTGTTTCATCGGCAATAATTAATATTTCGCTCGGACCTGCTAGCGAATCAATACCGACCGTTCCATAAACTAATTTTTTCGCCAAAGTCACATAAATGTTTCCCGGTCCAGTGATAACGTTGACTTTAGGTATAGTTTTAGTACCGTAAGCTAAAGCGCCAATTGCCTGCGCTCCTCCTACGCGATAAATTTCGTCGATTCCGGCTTCTCTTGCGGCTACTAATACAGCGGGGCTGATTCTTTTTTCAGTTCCTGGTGGTGTTACCATTACCCTACGTGCAACTCCGGCAACTTTGGCTGGGATGGCATTCATCAATACGGTACTTGGATACGAGGCTCTACCGCCGGGCACGTATAAGCCAGCTGTATCGACAGGAGTATATCTTTTGCCTAAGACTACTTCATCATCACCGAAATTAACCCAACTTTTAGGAACTCGCTGTCGATGAAATGCTTCTATCTTGGAACAAGCCAATCTAATTCCTTCGAGCAAATCCTTAGAGATATTTTTATAAGCTTCATCGAATTCCGAATCAGTAACTCGTAATTCTTCAGCGTTCAGGATTTGATTATCAAATTCGGCAGTGTAATGTAGTACCGCTTTATCACCTTGGCGCTTCACCGCTTGGAGTACTTCCCGCACTGTTGCTTCTTTATGAAGCACCTGTTCGTCGTTAGTGCGTTCGCAGATACGTTGCAATTCTGCTATTACGTCTGCCTGCTGATTAATTATTCGCAGCATGGAGTAAGGACAATGCTTTCCTAGAGACAATTAGGGGGATTTGAGGGATGGAAGTATTGCCCTTTGCCGTACCTAGATGCAGGCAAAGTAAGCACTTCTCTCTCCTCTAGCTTAACCTGTGTTTTTTTAATACTCCCACGGTTGATTGTGGGACGAAAAATAATTTAATTACTTAGCAACAGTCTGGATCTTAATCCTACTTGAGCTAGGACAGAATTTGTGAATAGAAAGTTTGATTAAATCTTAAAAGCCGCAATTTATTATAACTGCTTCCTTTGATTTGACTCTCGTTTTAACATGCTGTCAGTAATGAAGGCTGACCGTGCATATACACGAATGTTACTCTCCCTTCTTAAAACTTTGTATGGACTAAGTATAATTCTTGCTTATCTTCTGATTTACTTACTATTAATGGTACAGACACGATATAGCCTTAAACCTCTACATTTATTTTGCAGGAACTACATTTAATTCATAGCTTTCGCTCATCACTAAACATATAGGCGGCATAGATTGGATTACTTTGTATATATGGTACTTAATTTTAACGCATTTCGAGCTTGGAACACACTATTTTGGATTTTGGATTGGGAGTTAGGAGTTAAGAATTAGAAGTTAGGAAATAGGAGTTAAGAGTTAGTAATAATAATCTGCCTCATCAACTATCTTTAATTAACTCCGATGGTATGAATCCGGACTTGAGAAAAATTGCACATCAGGTCATACTTCATTGTCGTGACTGAATGCTGCAAAAATTACATATGAAAAATCCGTCCTATCATTCAATTCCCACTTGTGCTTGGAGCCGTTCTATTGGTAAAGGTTGGGATAAACCTTATACCGTTCGTAAAGATAGTAATATTGATGATGGTCCTTGGCACGGAATGCCTCTCGGTGGCTTTGGTGCTGGCTGTATTGGTCGTTCTTCTCGGGGAGATTTTAACTTTTGGCATATTGATGGTGGAGAACATACGTTCCAAAATATCTCCGCTTGTCAGTTTAGCGTGTTTGAAAGTAGCAATAACCATAATATTGCTCATGCATTATCCACGGAAGTAAATAGTAATGCTGCTTTATCGGCTTGGAAGTGTTATCCCGCGACATCTGAAGAAAGTTCTACTGGAACCTATCATGCGTTGTATCCTCGCAGTTGGTTTGTGTATGAAAATGTTTTTCAAGCACAGTTGAGTTGCGAGCAATTTTCTCCTGTTTGGGCTGAGAATTACCAAGAAACTAGTTACCCGGTGGCGATATTTGTTTGGAATGCTAGCAATCCCACCGATGTACCAATTACTTTAAGTATTATGCTGACTTGGCAGAATATGGTTGGCTGGTTTACTAATACTGTGAAGTCTCCTGAAGTGGAAATGCGGGATGATGGTAGTCCGGTTTATGATTATCAACCTAATTTAAACCAAAGTAAAAATAATTTTAATCAGTTAGTTACAAATTCCGAATATATTGGTTGTGTATTAGATAAAGTAGGTACAGCAGAACCAGTTGAAGGAGAAGGTAGCTGGTGTATCGCGACTGCAAAACATCCGAAAGTCGAAATATTTCACCACAACCGATGGAATCCAAGTGGTGCTGGTGAAGATATTTGGCAAAGCTTCGCTGAAAATGGTTCTTTGACTAATCTTACTGACGAAACTCCTGCTAGTGAGGACGAACAAATAGGAGCAGCAATCGCGGTACGTTTTACTCTTCAACCAGGAGAAAGTTTACAAATACCTTTTGTTGTTGCTTGGGATTTTCCCATTACAGAGTTTGTATCGGGAGTTACTTATAAGCGCAGATATACGGACTTTTTCGGTGATAATGGTAAGAATGCTTGGAATATTGCTACCACTGCTCTACAACAATATGAAAACTGGCTTTCTCAAATTCAAGCATGGCAAAAACCAATTATTGAACGGTCGGATTTATCTGACTGGTTCAAAATGGCTTTATTCAACGAACTTTATGACCTCACTGCCGGGGGTACTCTATGGAGTGCAGCTTCAAAACGTGACCCGATAGGTCAATTTGCCGTACTTGAATGCTTGGATTATCGATGGTACGAAAGTTTAGATGTACGACTTTACGGTTCCTTCGGTTTGTTAATGTTGTTTCCCGAATTAGAAAAAGCCGTAATTCGCGCTTTTGCCCGAGCAATTCCTGATAGCGATGAAAATACCCGTGTAATCGGCTACTACTATACTATAGGCGCAGAAAGTCCCTTGGCTGTTCGTAAAGCAAAAGGTGCAACCCCTCATGATTTGGGCGCACCCAACGAACACGTTTGGGAAAAAACAAACTACACTAGCTATCAAGATTGCAACCAGTGGAAAGATTTGGGTTGTGATTTCGTGTTGCAGGTGTATAGAGATTTTATCTTTACAGGTAGCAATGATATTGACTTTCTTGCAGATTGTTGGAATGCGATTGTTGAAACTTTGGACTATCTCAAAGCCTTTGATAAAGATGGTGATGGCATTCCGGAAAATTCTGGTGCCCCCGACCAAACTTTTGATGATTGGCGATTGTTAGGGGTAAGTGCTTATTGTGGTGGATTGTGGTTAGCAGCTTTGGAAGCAGCTATTGCTATCAGCGAGGTTTTACTAAACGAGCAAGTACAAATTGAAAATTTAGAAGTGCAAAAATCTGTTTACGAATCTTGGTTAGAAAAATCTCGTCCCGTTTACCAAGAAAAGCTATGGAACGGTAAATTCTATCGTCTTGATAGTGAAAGCGGTTCTGATGTGGTTATGGCTGACCAATTATGTGGGCAGTTTTATGCTCGCTTACTACAGCTACCAGACATTGTACCTTCAGAATGTACTATTTCTGCTTTAAATAGCGTTTATGATGCTTGTTTCCTCAAGTTTAATGACGGTAAGCTTGGTGCTGCTAATGGTTTGCGTCCCGATGGCTCCCCAGAAAATCCCGATGCGACTCACCCTTTAGAAGTTTGGACGGGAATCAACTTTGGAATCGCTGCTTTTCTAGTGCAAATGGGAATGAAATCGGAAGCATTTAAATTAACAGAAGCTGTAGTAAATCAAATTTATGAAAACGGCTTGCAGTTCCGCACTCCCGAAGCCATTACAGCTTCTGGAACTTTCCGTGCTTGCGTTTATCTCCGAGCTATGGCTATTTGGGCGGTTTACTTAGCTATTAAATAAAGGTGAGAGGTAACACGTAAGGGGTAGCAGAAAATAATTTTATTTATCTTCAATCAATCACTTGTTGCCCTTTACTGCTTACCTTGAAGAACCTTGAAGTGCTATTAAGTCCTAACTTATCTTTGTCTCCTATTCTCTACTTTTTGTTCCCTGTTCTCAATTCCAAATAAATAAATTTTTATTTTTAAAAAGCAAATGATATAAGCTCTTAATATAATCACAGCTAATAGTTCGCAATATATGTTCGCAGCGAACTGATTTTATCAGAATTAACCCGATTTTAATGATTCTATTTTCTCTAAAGACTGCTGATTGTCGTGTTTTTTCGTAATTATTTATCCTAAAAGTATCTCATTCTAAATTATTTACTTTCTTCAGTTTGTACCGAAACATACATAATTAAATTACTGAAAATAATGAACACAAATTAAAGTGGAAGTAAAACTTGAATAAAGTATAAGATGTTTATTGACGATAGGGGCAAAAATCTAATAAGAATGCATTTGATGGTAATTAATTCTCTAAATATAATAAAAAATGAGTATAAAATCATAAATGTTTTATTTGAAACTTATTTGTTTACGGGTAATCACATAGAAAAAATCCAACTACTTGAGTAAGTAGTAAATATTAATATGAGTGTAGAGAGCTAATAAGTTGATGTAGATTGTGGATAAACCTTTATGAAGGAGCGTTTTTAGCTTTTTAAACTACTTTTAGGGACTGTAAATATAGTTAGTAAAGTTACTTTAATTAGAGATTAAACGATGGACTCGTACCCAAATTTGGGAGTTCAAAAATATGTTAATGATACAAATAATTCTCCGCTCTTTAATCCTTCCTCAGCCCTTACTCAGATTTGGCTAGAAGTTATTGGAGATACTGAGGAGTTATATGAGTTTAACCAAGCTTGGAACTTTCGTGAATTTAGTTTAGGTGATGAACTAACCCAGTATAACTGCTTATACCCTTCAGATAATATTTGTGATGTATTACAAATAGTTTGCCAAGGAAAGGTTCGTCTATTGGCATTTGATGCATCTTTGGAAAAGGAAGTATCGATTCAATTGCTTCACACGAATCAAGTTTTTGGAGGGGATAATGCATTTTGCAAGCAGTACCGAGAATATCGAGCTGTCGCATCTAGTAAGGGAACGCTAGCGCAAATTTCTTTAGAGCATCTTGATATTTGGTTGCAGCGCTACCCTGCTTTATTTAATTATTTTTCGCAAATCAGTAAATCGCGTCAAAAGTTAATTTTTTTCAAAACTTTGAGCCAATTACGCTCAGCTAAACTGCTTCTATCGCAAAACATCCCTACTTTTGAAAAAATACTTCCCTATTTTTTGGAAACAGAAATTGATGCGGGTTTAGCTTTAACAACAGCTTTTCCATCTGATGGACGTTTTTGGCTGGTTAATGGTGAAATCAGCAGCATTTCTGGAAAAACTAAACCACCAGTAGTTGGGGAAAGTTGGGGGTATCCGCAACCAATTGAACCAGATTTGATATCTCGAACCGATTTGTTGTTATTTTACCTACCGAAACAGCGTTTTGATTTAGTAGCGGAAACTATACCGCAGCTGAAAACTATTGAAGTTATTTCTGGCAAAAAGATTAATAACGACGAGATAAACAAAGATGATATTAAAATTGAATCGAAAAACTGTCCTCAACAAGCTCCCGAATCGGAATTTGTTGATGAGTACGTGCAATTTCTAAACCAAGATCCTCCTAAACGCTGGTTTGGAATTTACCCTTTTATTCAACAGCAAAATTCTGCGGATTGCGGTGCAGCTTGTATTGCAATGATTAGTCAATACTGGGGTAAACGTTTTAGTTTGAAGAATCTGAGTTCGATTGCACACATCGATTATATGGGTGCGGAGCTTTCTAGTTTAGCAAATGCTGCTCTAAGTTTGGGCTACCAAGCCTTAGCAGTACGAGGCTCTTCAAGTAAATTAGAGTCGCAAGTATTACCTTGGATAGCTCATTATCAGGGTAATCACTATATAGTTGTATGGAAAATCAAAGAGAAATTTGTAGTTATCTCAGATCCGGCTATAGGTAAAAAATGGGTTCCTCGCGATGATTTTGAAGCAAGCTTCACAGGGTATGCTTTACTTCTGTCACCAACAGAAGATTTGTTTAATCAAAAAGATGAAAAAATTTCCTTTGCAAGATTTTATCAGTTTTTCGGAAATAATCGTTTTTTATTGCTATCAATCATAGTTGTTTCTTTGCTGCTAGCTTTGTTGGGGTTAGTTCCAGCAATTGTAGCCCAAATAGTAATAGATGCACTCAACACAGTTAAAAGTTTCGATTCAATAAATATTTTCGCGTTTGGTTTTCTTATATTAGGGTTCGGACGCATTGTTCTCACCGCAATTCGTCAGCATCTCGTAGACTATTTATCCAATAGCTTAGATGTAACCCTGATTCAAGACTTTGTTAGTCATACTCTGAAATTACCCCTATCTTTCTTTGCATCTCGAAGGGTAGGAGACATTCTCAGCCAAATTCAAGAAAACGCAAAAATTCATCGTTTTTTAAGTCGTCAAATTGTGGCAACTATTTTAGATAGTTTGATGACATTTCTCTGCTTTGGGTTGATGGCTTATTATAGCTACCAGCTGACTTTAGTGGTAATAGGTTTTACCTTGACCACAATGTGTTTTTTGACAGTTGGGAATCTATTTTTAAAACGACTTAAGCGACAGTATTCTTCTGAATTTAAGGCTCAAAACTCTATATTAGTAGAGATTATAACTGGAATTACCACCATAAAAACCGAAAAAGCCGAAAATTCTTTGCAGTCCCATTGGGAAAAATATTTTACCCGGATGATGAAGACACGCTCTTCTGGTCAAGACTTAACTAATGGTTTGCAGTTGGCTTCGGGCTTAATTAATCACCTTGGTAGCACAGTAGTGCTATGGTATGGAACTCAGATGGTGATTAATTTTCAAATCTCCGTAGGCGAATTTATTGCTTTTAATATCTTGATTAGTAATATTAAAAACCCAATGTTGGGGTTGGTAAAGTTATGGGATGAATTCCCGGACATTATAGCTTCTATTGAAGGGCTGGATGATGCTTTAGCTACCGAGACAGAGCGAAAAACCAGTGAGTCCTTAGTTAAAGCACCTTCTATACAGGGAGAAGTACATTTTGAAAATGTAAGTTTGAGCAAAAGAGCCAGCATAAATGAACGCGATTTGCAGCAAGAAAATATTTTGCACAATATTTCGTTTTGTGTGAAGTCGGGACAAACCATCTGTATTGTAGGAAACGATGAATCAGCTAAAGAAGCTCTAATTAACTTGCTGAGCGGTTTGTATCATCCTAGTAGCGGTAGAATTTTGATAGATGGATGCGATATTACCCAGATATGCCCTTATTCTTTGAGAAATCACATAAGCGTAATACCGCAAGAACTTTTCCTATTTTCTGGAACCATTTTAGAAAATATCACCTTGTATAATCGAGAGTTTACCCTCGAACAAGCTCAAACTGCTGCGAAAATTGCAGGAGCGCACGCTTTTATCCAAGAATTACCTTTGGGTTACAGCACAATTGCTGAAGAAGCAGTAATAAGGTTAGATGCTGCACAGAAACAAAAATTAGCTATCACTAGAGCTTTAATTAAAAATCCAGGTATTTTAATTATTGATGAAGCTAACAGCGTTATTGATTCTATTTTCGAGTATCAGTTCAAACAAAATTTAGCTTGCTATCATCATGCTCTAATTAATACTTCCGAGAAGTTACGTAGTACTTTTATTGTTAGCCCTAGTCTCGCTAGCCTTCTCAAAGCTGATAATATTTTAGTCCTTGACAGAAGTATCTTGGTAGACCAGGGTACTCATGAAGAATTAATGACAAGAAGTAAGATTTACTCGGACATAATAGGACAAAAATTAGATATTTAATTTTGTAGCTATAGATTATTCATTCTGATAACTATATATAAATTTTTTACTTATAATCTTGTTGACTGAGAAATCAGCAAGCTTACTTATTATTGATAAATATATGAAATCAAATCAGAAATGATTACATATTTGCATGATATTCGCATTTTGATTATGCGCTTTTCATCATGATTAATTATGCAAAAAATCCGGATTTAAAAACATACCACTAATCTGTATATATAATAACTATTTGTTAATTATATAAATATTAATTAAAGACATCTTCATCATATTCACAAAAAAATTGTTTTTATCTTTATTCACATAAAATCTTTATATATAATAGGTTATAGCTTTATTTTTATTAATAGAATAACTTGTCAATAAGCTTAAAAGATATGTAACTATTGGAATAGTTTTGATAATTTACAATGCGATATACATTACTATTTTTTTAAATACAATATAAAAAATATTAGACAAAAATACTATTAGAGATTAAAGTAATTGTAGCTGAAAGATTAGAATGATAGGGGGTCATACCCCTCGCTTTTTAATAAGTAAAGGACAAAATTTAAAGTTGCACAATACCTAAGTATTCGTATAATTATATTAAGTAGATTTAAACCAAGAAATTGCGATATAAGACAGATGACATTTGAAACAAAAAATAGTATAAGTACTAATGTTGTTATCAACGATAAAAGATGAAGAGCTTTTATTTGCTATACTAAAAATAAGGAATTTCACATAAACACTCTTAAAATAAAAGAGTTTATATTTATACAGAATATTATCAGGGTTGAGTAAATAAATTAATAGTTTAAAGAGTTGATATCGCTGAATTGCTTCTACCAAGTGCTAAGCGTAAATTATTTATTACTAGTCATCAAAAATGACTCTAGGTAGATTTATGAAGCAAGGTAGTATTCCTGCCAACTTACTATCACTCGAACTTGTCTATTTTGGCAGTCGTAACCATTCTTTCCTCAATAGAGAAAGCTGGGTTTTTGGTCAAAGGTTCAATTAATGAAAAGGATCATCAGGTTAAATGCAGTCGAAAATATATGTCCAGCTATGCTTTTAGGGATGAACCAGCATAGTTTGCATCCCAAAAAAAGTTTATCTCCTCAAAGGCTAGTAATCTCCGGGGTGAGTGTTGCTTTACCAAACTTATTTTTTTCAAATACGCTAAATAAAAATAGTGTTACTACCTTATATATGCTTGCTAAAGCTTTAGAGAATATACGGTTATTAAGTTCATTCTCATTGAGCTTAGTAAATAAGTCTGGTGAAATTCTATCTTCTGTAATTTTATCAACTAGCAGTACCTTCTTGATTAGCTTCAAGATGAAATCAAGAGGAAAAGTAGAACAGGCTAGAGTTTGCTTAAATCAACTCCAACTGAGCTTGATAAAAACTCTCAATTTCATTAAAGCCAAATTCATTTTGCTAAAATTACTACCTTTTCATGTACCAAGGCAATTTTGGGGAGTGACGACCCTATCTATAATGATGAAAAGCTGGAAAGCTAAAAACTATTTCTCTTACTTGCCGTTTATTAAGCGGGTTCTTCAACATACTTTATATCATCTACGTGCTGTTTTTCACTTTTACTTAACTAGTTTGGTTTGGTCAAATATTCCAGATAAAATAGCTTTTCACAAAAAGGTTGCTCTATTAGTAAAGAATTTACAATTTATATTGCTTTAATTTATCCTCAATCAACAAGACAAATTTGATAAATTAACTTCATCTTTTGTAAGAAAATTTATGAAGCAACCGTTTCTATTTCAACAAATACTTTGGATACTTTGGGAGTAAATACAAATTAGCTGGGGCTTGTAAAGTGGAATTGCAATGGTGGAATCAAAAAGTAATGAATGATATGAGGGAAGACAACCAAACTGTCTTACTGAAAATTAATCATATATTCAGTGCATTCATTATAAATCACTACCTTTTTGTCCGGATGCTTCTTTAATAATTCAAAACTGCTTTCGATTATCTCACACAACTAACTGTAAAGAGGCTAATCTAATCTATTCCAGATAACCAAAATCATGAATCAAGACCCAATAGACATAAGTGGAAATTTAGATAAAACAATACATTCAGAACAATTCGACCAAGTCGTAGAGGCAATTTTAGCCGGAAAGTATTCTTGGGCTTGCGTTTTAATGCTTCGCTTTGCTGGCTACAATCCTCTACACTACATCCCTTACCGTACTTACAACAGGTTAATTAAAGAACATTCCCCCAAAAAATCAAAACCCCAGCACTCTTCGGAGAATATAAAAATAGCCAAGCATAGTTCTAACAGAAGAAAAGATAATAATATGTCACCAAGTTGTTTAAATAAGATAAAAGACTTGGCTTACCTTGAAGTTGTTGGCAAGCAAAAAACAGAAATTCGCGGTGGAGCAAATGTTGACAAGTGGCTGGAAACTCAAGTTCGGGAATATCAATCAATGAAGCCAGATTTTAATCGAGAAAAAACCCAAGATTTTACCCTGAATTTCTGCGATTTCAATTAAAAATATGTTGGGTAAATATTCTCAATACTCATAACTCTTATTTATTACCTGTCATCTTTATATGACAGGTTTTATTATAGATATAGACTTTTTAATTACATAGTAGAATTAGAGAGTTTTAGAGTAAATCACTTTATTTTTTATGGGTTCTATATTATAGCATTAATAATTTGGAAATTAAACAAAAAGTTTGAGATTAATAAGTTGGCATAATTAAAATCAATTTTATTTTGGAATCCAAATAAGCTTTAAAACTATATTTGATTTACCTATTATCTGTTCGCTGTTCCCTTTTCCTAATTACTATTTTCAACACAAATTTACTTATTAATAAAATAATATTTTCTTGTAGTGTCTCTGAATATTATTTAGTTACCATGTGCTTTATTGATAAATTTTAACGGTCTTTACATTTATAGATAAAAAAGCAGAAACTAAACTTTGTAATAAATATGCCAAAATGGCAAATAGAATTGCCTTTAATACATTAAATTATAGATAGCAGCAATAAAGGTGGTTGAGTAACTAATTTAGTAAAGAGGTAAAAATAATGATTAATTTTTAGCGTAATAAATTCTGATTTGATTCAACAATAAATTTTAGAATGGGGCATATATTTCATTGACTATCATCTAGATTTTACCGTTACTAATGGTGGTTCATTTTCCAAGGAAATTCAGAAATAATAAATTAAAATTGTGAATTTTCCCAATTTATTTTATCTAAGCTTTTACCTCCCCCTAGTCTAATAAAAGCTATTTCAAAATTTCCTTGAGCTTAAGCGATATATCAACAAATTTGTTGGCTGGGTGAAAAATGGATAAGTAACGATTAAAATCTTTGTAGAAATATAGTAGTCCCTATTAAAATTAGAGATTATTCACTCCCTAACGTACTAATAAATAAAACTCTTTATTTCTGGAAGCTAACAAAAATCAATAGCTTCCAGTTTCTGTTTGACTATAGCAATCCTATATGAATCGTGAGAAAGATAGGTTTCAGAAGCCATTTTTCCTGAAAAAGCGGTTTTCTCAAATCTTATAAATGATGGTTCTTCAGCGCATAACATGCTAAAAATATAGATTAAAAAATTGAAATCCTTGCTGTGCTTTATAAATTGGCTTCATCAATCGATTTTAATAATAAATAATATTTTTAATTTCCTGTTCTCCGTTGCTTATCTCCTGCTCCCTTTTTTACTATTTTTATAGCACACTAAGTAATGGTGAATCTAAGTTATTTAACAATGATATATACAAAGCATTTTCACTTGTTTTTCATTCATCCTAATGCTAACTTAGCCAGTATTTATCTCACTTTAGGATAATTATTGTAATCAATTATTCTTTTATCTAAAGTTTAACTACTTGTTTGTCCTTGAGAATTATTTACGGTAAATGGAGAAGCAAGCACACAAGTTTAAAATAAACATGATATTACTGATTTGATATAAGATTTATCAATAAAACTTTCAGTATTTTCTACAATGATATTTATTAGTGATAAGATACAAACTTGAAATAAGGTATTTACAACATCTATAAATTTAGTTTTTTTAGGAGATTATTAAGAAATGAAGCATTTAATACAATAAATATAATCAGAATAGAATAATCTACTTATTTTATATTCTCTAATTTAGTACAGCTTAAATCTATATTGATACTAAAATTGACATTATATGACCAGAGTATATTTGCGGAAATATTAACTGCTAATTGAACAACTGAAATCATTTTAACCAATATAAAACTTACTACTACTTCGTAAGGGTATAAAAATGATATTGAACTTGATGCATATAAAAATTCATATGTAATATTATTTATATCTAATTAATTTGAGTTAGTATTAGCAATTTGTTTTACATAATTTCTACTCTAATTATTCTCATTACCATAATAGCTATATCTATTTAATCAAATTTACTTATGAACAACCACTTAAGAATTGCTATGGAGTCTGAAGAGATTATTAACTACCTTAAAACAGAAATCCAGTTAAAAGAAGTCTGTATCAAGATTTTATCTATAAGGATTATTGAAAAAGTAGCTCAACAAAAAGATATAAGTGTTAGTACTGAAGAAATTGAAGTTGAAGCAAATCGTCAGCGGAGAGAAAAGCGTTTGGAAAAAGCGAGCGATACACTTAGATGGCTAGAACAGCAAATGTTAACTCCGCTAGATTGGGAAGTTGGTATTCGTAACCATTTGCTCAGACAAAAATTGGCTTTAAAACTTTTTGACAAAGAAGTAGAAAAGTTTTTTATTCATAACCGCTCCAAATTTGAACAAGTCGTTTTATATCAATTTGTTGTTAACAGTGAAAAATTGGCTCAAGAACTGTACTATCAAATTGAAGAAAGTGAAATCAGCTTTTATCAAGCAGCTCGTCTTCATGATATTGATGAAAGTCGTAGATATAAATGCGGATACGAAGGAAAAGTTTATCGACATAATGTTATACCTCAAATAGCACCTTTAGTGTTTAATGCATCTCCTCAACAGCTAGTCGGTCCCATTAAAACTGAAAATGGCTATCACTTGTTTATGATTGAAGACTATATACCAGCAGAACTTACACCCAAGCAACATCAAGAAATTCTCGATAATATGTTTCAACAATGGTTAGATACCGAACTTGACTGCATTTGCTACAATTTTGAATTTAATAAATCGTGAAGTAACTATCTAAGCAGCATAAATATGTCATGAAGATTTTTCTTTAGCTGCAAAATAGTATTGACACAAGTACGCATATTTACTAATAAGTAGTAATAGTCAGCAATATTAGATAAATATGAAATCAATATTTGCAATTCAGTTTTCACTCGACTTCAAATTAATTTTATATATATAAATATTTGCTCATAGGATAAGAAGTAAGCTTAAGTTGATGCAATAATAAGTATGTCGCATAAATACTTATTTCTTAGTTTTCTGTGTTTTCCCTAGACTCTAGTATTTTTTAGCTTTATTATTCAGTGATTGATTTCATTTTCTTTGAAAGTGAAGCGCATAAATAAATGGTTAAAAATAATTAAGTGATATCCCTAAAGTTCAGTTTATAAAAATCTTCTTTTAGAAATAGGTTAACTGTTATTACTATCGCCAGTTGTAAAATTACAATACAACATGGGTGATAGTACACAATTTGCTGAAGAAGTAATTTAATTATATTTTATGGCTTCTGAATGATACGCTAATCATCTCTTGGCTGTTAAATTAAGATGCTAAATAATTTTTGCGTTATTGCTACTGCATGTCATGTAAATGCTTAATTGTTTCTATTAGGCTTAACTATATAGACGTTAATATACCGTTAAATGTTTTTATTTGATTTATTAGTAATAATTAATTTACTTAGAGGAGAATACATAATTTTAAATCTATCAGGACTTACGCAATTGTCATAATATCCGACTGGTGCGTGACACTGAAAAGCCATTACTCTACGTTCAAAATTAATCAAAGTGTCACAGCACCCTACGAGAAAATGTGCCGGTTGCGTAAGTCCTATTTATATAAAAAAAATAATCATATTTGTTTCATAAATTTAATAAGTTGGTGTTAAAAATTGTAATTATGATAAGGGAACAGCAAGTAATTATTAGGAATAATGGTTTGAGTTTAATCGATATTTTTTTTACATAGATTGGCTTATTTGTACCGACTTACTTGGGTAATAAAACTAGTCAATCGTTATTTTAGCTACTGATATTTTTAGGTGAAACAGTGTTTTTACAAAATAATATAAATGAAAAAATCATCTCGGTTTTGGGTGAAAATATCGACCAACGAGAATTGCAAAATTGTATAGAAATATCTCAAACAATAGAAGTTCCCGTAGCAAAACTATTTTGGCAAGCATCAGAAGCCGAAAAAGGTTTATATATTATCCTTGAAGGAAAAGTTAGACTTTTAGATTACTCAGAAAATTTAGTTACAACTCTTTCTGTAGGAGAATCATTCGGTGAAACAACTTTGTTTGATGGACAAGAATTTATTCCTTATGCTGCTAGAGCATCTCATAGTTTAAAACTTTGTTTTCTTAACCAAGAGATCATACAGTCTTTGATGGATAAATATCCCCTAATTCGTCATAAACTGCAAAAAAAAGCAGATGTTTGGGATTTAATGTTGTTATGTAGGCAAAATTCCCAACTTATTCAACATTCATCACAAGTACCGGGATTAATTAAAGCTTTATCACTATTTAGTAAACAAAGGTTAGAAGTATCGCAGAAAATACCCGCACAAAAGGATTTTGAGTTGTGGATGTTATATCGGGGTGAAGTATTGAATTCTGATGCCAATACTTTAACAATTGGTCAAATATATGACTATAAAAAATATAACGAGTTGCAGGTAGAAAAACCAACTGTTGCTTATTTTCTCAAAAAAGAAGATTTACACTCAGCGCTGCAATATTGTCCGGAATTAGGAGAATTTACCGCTGATGGTCATAATCAAGCTTCTACAAAATACCGCGATTTCCAGAAGCATCAACGACCTCGCCGAAAATCCTCGTTAGAACTTCTCCAGCCCAATAATAAAGTTATTCCTTTTCCGGGGGGAGATAAACAGCCAAAACCAAAATCTGAAAAGAACTTAGTTTATTTTCCCAGCCCAAAGGTAAAAATGGGGCATTGGTGGGGACACTTAACAAAGCGGTACCCCTATTATGCTCAACAAAGTGCTTCGGATTGCGGTGCTGCTTGCTTGGTAATGGTTGGTCGTTATTGGGGTAAATATTTTAGCGTTAGTCGCTTGCGAGATATTACAAATGCAGGACGCAGTGGTGCTTCTTTAAAAGCTTTAGCATCTGCTGCTGAAAGCGTTGGTTTTGCGACTCGTCCGGTAAAAGCCACTTTAGAAAAGTTTGCCGAGCAGTCTTTACCGGCTATTGCTCATTGGGAAGGAAATCACTTTATCGTAGTTTATCAAATTACGAATACTCACGTAATAGTAGGCGACCCGGCTAAAGGTCAATGTAATCTTACCCGTAAGGAATTTAATCAAGGTTGGACTGGCTACGCATTATTACTGCAAGCAACATCTTTACTTGAAGATGCAGAAAACGAACAAGTCGGCTTGTGGAAGTTTTTTGAGTTAGTCAAACCCCACTATAAAGTCTTGATGGAGGTCTTTATTGCTTCGGTGATCATGCAGCTATTTGGACTGGTCACACCTATATTCACTCAGCTACTGCTCGACCGGGTTCTGGTACAGCGGAGCATCCCTACCCTCAACGCAGTTGGTTTGGGGATGATTGTTTTTGGTTTGTTCAGCATTGCGATGAGTGGGGTCAGGTCATATTTACTAACTCATACCGCTAACCGGATTAGCGTTTCTTTGCTGGTTGGTTTTATTAAACATACTTTTAGATTACCTCTTTCCTATTTTGAATCGCGCTATGTTGGAGATATAATCTCGCGCATCAAAGAAAACCAGAAAATTCAAAGTTTTCTTACAGGACAGACCCTTTCCATCGTGCTGGATATGATGACTTTAGTTGTCTATCTGAGTTTAATGTTTGCCTACAGTTGGAAAATGGCACTGTTTGTATTGATTACCGTGCCGCCATTTTTCATTCTAGCCCTTGCCAGTACTGGCATTTTGCGTCGTATTTCTAGAGAAATTTTTAATGCAGGAGCCAAAGAAAGCAGTTACATTATCGAATCTTTGACAGGGATTCGCACCGTGCGGTCGCTAGCCATCGAACAGACTGTAAGATGGCGATGGGAAGAACTATTGAACAATCGAGTCAAAAAATCCTTTAACGCTAAGGTGATTGGGATTAGACTGACTATGCTTAGTAGCGCCATTCAAACCTTTACAAGTACTGGACTGATGTGGTTTGGAGCTTGGCAAGTTATTCAAGGAGAACTTAGTGTTGGTCAATTAGTTGCATTCAATATGCTCGTGGGTAGGGTTCTGGGTCCTTTTCAAAGATTTTCCCAACTGTGGAATCAATTTCAAGAAATTATTATTTCTACCGAACGTCTTAATGATGTTTTAGAAGCAGAACCGGAGGAAGATTTACAGAATAAACCCCGTAAATGTTTGGATGAGCTTGAAGGAAATATTCGTTTTGATAATGTGACTTTCCGCTATCACGCTGAAAGTAAGGCTAATGTACTGGAAAATATCAGTTTTGAAGTCAAACCCGAACAAATGGTTGCTTTGGTCGGACGCAGTGGTTCTGGAAAAACGACTCTCTCCAAGCTGATTCTGGGTTTATATCCACCCACTGATGGAACGGTACTTATTGATAATCAGGACATAAACGGTATTGCTTTACAATCGCTTCGTTCTCAAGTCGGTGTTGTAGACCAAGACACATTTTTATTTGGTGGTACTATCCGTGAAAATATTGCGATCGCACATCCAGAAGCGACCCTTGATGAAGTTATTCAAGCTGCACAATTAGCTGGTGCGGATGAATTTATTCGCAAATTACCGCTTTCCTACGAAACCCAAATCGGGGAAGGAGGTGGATTACTTTCTGGTGGACAGCGTCAACGTCTGGCAATTGCTCGTGCATTAATGGGTAATCCTCGACTGTTACTATTTGATGAAGCTACCAGCCACCTTGATACAGAATCAGAGCGTATAATTCAGAACAATCTAAAAACTATTTTGAAGGGAAGAACCAGCGTAATTATTGCTCACCGTTTATCTACAGTACGTAACGCAGACTTAATTATAGTAATGGATAAAGGCGTTTTGGTCGAAAGCGGTACTCATGATGAACTAATCGCTAATAAAGGTCATTATTATTACCTTAATCATCAGCAATTATCTCAGGCTGGATAATAGGAATTTTAAGATTTATCAATAAGCAATTTACAGGAATTATATCGATGCCATATCCTCTACCAAATAGCTCAGCAGTTACTAAGGAAGAAAGCAGAGAAAACCAAAACCATCTGCAAGAGGTAAAATCTACTGATGCACAAGCACAAGCAGAGGCAAACGTTGAAGGCTTACATTACGCTACTGAAGAACTGCTTGATGGTTTACCAAAACTCTGGACAAGGGGTGTACTATACGCATTAGTCGGTTTTGTATTGCTAGCTTTACCTTGGGCTACTATTTCCAAAATAGATGAGACGGGAACCGCAAGAGGACGTATTCAACCAAAAGGTGCTACTCGAAAGCTGGATACTAAAGCCGGTGGGAGCGTAAAGGTTGTCAAAGTCAAAGAAGGAGACACTGTTAAATCCGGGCAGATTCTTTTAGAATTTGATTCCGATATATTACGAACCGAATTACAGCAAATTGAAGCAAAGCTCTCTGGATTAAAAAATCAAAAAGTACAGCTAGAGATAATTAAAAATCAGCTTTTATCAACAATAAATATTCAAGAGCAGCAAAATCAATCCCAAGCCCTTGAAAAAGCCGCTCAAGTCGAACAAGCAAAACAGAATCTAGATGTTAAACAAAGTGCTTACCGTCTCCAGAAATTAGAAAATCTTGCTTTATTAGACCAAGTAAAACAGCAAATCAAAACCAATCGTGACGAACAAAAATTTGCTCGAAATCGTTTGGATATAGATAACAAACAAGTTGAGCGCTTTAGTAAATTAGTCAAAGATGGAGCAGTCTCAGCAAACCAAATTGACAGACTAAGAAAAGAGCAACAAGAAAGCAGACGAATTTATGACAGAAGTCTATCCGACGCTAAACAGGCTCAACTACGGTTGAATGAGCAAAAGAACCGCTATCAGGCAACTATAAAACAGCTTGAAGCTGATATTGAACAAGCCAAGCTGAGGTTAAAAGAGCAACAAAATAGCTATAAAACCTTGAAACAAACATCTAAACTTTCTGTTTTGCGAACTCAAGAACAACTTAAAGATACTCAAACCCAGATTGCTTCTACTGAATCGCAAATTGCTCAAACCCTTAGCCAAGTGGAATCTTTAAAGCTACAGTTAAAGCAAAGAATAGTAAAGTCACCCATCGACGGAACTATTTTTGAGTTTCCGGTAAGCAAACCAGGAGAAGTAGTACAGCCCGGTCAGAGAATAGCCCAGATTGCTCCCCAAAATACCGACGTTATTCTCAAAGCTAGTATGCCCATACAAGACAGCGGATTTTTGAAAGTGGGAATGCCGGTGAAAGTAAAGTTTGATGCCTATCCTTACCAAGAATACGGCATTGTAGAAGGAAAAGTAACTTGGGTATCTCCAGACTCAAAAATACAGCAGACACCCCAAGGAAATAGTGAAAGCTTTGAGCTAGACATCACTTTAAATCAGCAATATGTAGACAATGGTGAAAAACGGGTTTCTCTGACACCAGGTCAGACAGCAGATGCAGAGGTAATTATTCGTCAACGTCGGATAATCGACTTTGTTTTAGATCCATTCAAAAGATTGCAGAAAGACAGACTATAGATATAGTTCAAACTAGCAGTTTCTAGAAAATTTGCAAGCTGAACTCTCTGCTTCAAATGATTTATTCGTTATTAGTTCCAACTTCAAATAGCATTTCATCAGGAATCAAACAGATGCATCCTATAGATTTAATGAGAAAATATGACTGGTCTTACCATAAATTAGCCGAAGAGTTTGGAGTTTCCGAGGCTGAAGCAAGAAGATGGGGATTCAGAAAGACTGCCAGTAATTATCGAAATCCGCCACAAATGGCTTATAAGCTAGCAAAAAAAATCGACAAGGAACTATCCCTCATCTCAGCATCCGAATATTTATCAAATAAAAACATTATTGGAACCATTGCTACCTAGACTACATTTTCGAGTTAGGCTTTAATAATTAGGTATAGGACATGGGACTTATCCCCAGATTGTTGTAGTTATTTGGATACCTACGGCTTAAACCTTAATAAAAAACATTAAATTTCAATGATGAAAGTCAGTTTGATAAATTGAGAAGAGAGTTCTTCTAGTCAAATGGTGAAGTATGCTTATCTGTATCTATTCGGTGATGCTTCACACGCAATAAGACAACTTTACGTGCAGAATTAATTTTCTGCACTGCTAAAAATACTTTAAATACTTGATTAAAATAATATATGCCCGAACACATCAACGTTTCAATTTCAGACATTATTCATCAGCTAAAGCAATCTTGTGAAATTCCTAATATTGTAGAAGCTATTGTTTCTGAAAGAATTATTAACGAGGCAGCCCAGAAAGCTGGTATTGAGGTCACAGAAGTAGAACTACAGCAAGAAGGTGACAAGTTCCGCTTAGATAAGAAGCTTGCTACAGCTAAAGATACCTGGGCTTGGCTGGATAAACATCATTTATCTATCAAGAATTTTGAACAGTTAGTTTACAACACTCTGATTTCTAAAAAGCTAGCTAATCATTTATTTGCACCTCAAGTTGAAAAATTCTTTTACGAAACTCGGCTCAATTACGAAGCTGCTGTCACTTATGAAGTCACCTTTGAGAATAGAGATTTAGCATTAGAGTTGTTTTATGCGCTTGAAGAAGGAGAGATTACGTTTCCAGAAATTGCTCGTACCTATATTCAAGAACCAGAACTTCGTCGCGCTTATGGATATCAAGGAGTTCGATATCGGAAAGATTTTCGACCAGAAATTGCAGCAGCCGTATTTGCTAGCTCTCCCCCTGGAATTGTCAAACCAATTAAAACACCCAAACTGGTATATTTAGTTTGGGTGGAAGAAGTAATTAAATCTGAATTAAATGATGAATTGCGAGAGACAATTATTTCTGAATTATTTTCTAGTTGGCTGAAGAAAAAAAATAAGTTATTAAACATATCTACTCAACTTGAAAATGATGAAGAAAAATATGATAGTGAATTATTGGAGCAGGTTTAAAAATATCAATAGATAACTTTAAAAAATAAGTTTATTTTAATTTTATCTACTATTAATTTGCATATAGCTTAGCATTTTTGTGTTATGAAATTGCTATTTTAATAGTAAAAGATATTTTTAATTATCAATGGTGTAGATAATTTTATTAAAATCTTTTATTCTGCTTAAAATGCGAAAAAATATATAGCGCTTATCAAGCAACCGAAGTACAGCTTAACCTAATCCCGATAAGGCTCTGCTTAATCTCACCTCTCATCAACAAGGAGAGGGATTGGGGGTAAGGTTTTTAGATATATCTCTATAATTATTCAAAAAATATAATCGGTATATGACAGTAACTAAGTTATTTATTACTGTCATTTTGTGTTGAAAAGTATATTTTATACAAACACTTTGTAATAGCAGTTTATATCAACTTAAAAATCACTTTATTAAAAGAAAATACAATTTAGGTTGACTTTTATTTTGAAAAAAACTATATTTTAAATGTGAGCAAAAACAAACCGCTCACAACCAAAAACCAAAAACAATTAGTTAATTTACTGGAGAAAAACAATGATTATCAACGATATCAACTACTTAGAAGCTACCAACGAAGAAGTATTTGGTGGAGTACACATCAATAAAGATGTAATGATTGATGTAGATTTAGACTTAGACTTTGGCGCTGACGTTGACATTGATGTAAACAAAAATGTTGATGTAAAGTTAGATTCTGATGTAGATATTTCAGGTAACTTTGCTTCTGCACTATTTGATGTTACTGCTATCGGTAACAACAGCTTCGCTGAATCTGATGTTGCTGTAACTGTTACTGGTAACTTGGCTGAAGTTTCTGGTCTATTGACCGCTGCTGTTGACTAATAGAAAAATAGTAGTCATCTCGAAATAGGTCACTGCTTATCAATTTACTAATCAATAGTTACTAAGTTTTCAAAGTCTGCTTAATTATAATAATTAAGCAGACTTTATCTTATTAATTAGCACATAGATAAAAAATTAATTTTGATTAAAAAAGTAACAATTACAAGATAATCATTTTATACTTAGAGAAGATAAAGCTGAAATTTAAAAGAGAAAGTTTATCAAAAGTTTGGTATTTCTTTGTAATGAAAAAAATGTATTTAGAATAGAATAGAATTAGTTCGAGTTTAGAAGCTATAAAATTCGATATTTTCTGAAAGCATATTGGCTTGGAAAAGCGCTTTGACATTAGCGAAAACTTTCTCATTAGTAATAAATATCAAGCTGGAACATTCCAATTACCACAAACAGATTGTAATGCTGTTTAGTGCTATGGCATTGATTTAATAACAGAATGTATCCGTGAAATATGAATCTTCCACCCTAGTGACTAACAGCCAACAAAGCGCTTTTATTGAAACTATAAAATCTGCACTCTCCTTAATAAATGGAATCCACTGATTGAAAAGTTTTGAAGTAATTAAACAGCCAATAAGTTTGTAATATTTTAAATTGTAGGAGAAAAATATGGCTTTTGTAAGAGGAAGAAGAAGAAGAAACGATAATCTTGAAGGTACAAATACAATTGATACCATTTTTGGTTATAGCGGGAATGATACTTTAACCGGATTAGGTGGCGATGATTATATGCGTGGGGATGAAGGAAACGACAGTCTTGAAGGAGGAGATGGAAACGACCAGCTTTTCGGAAATGAGGGAGATGATGAAATATTAGGAGGAGACGGTAACGATTTCGCCAAAGGAGATGAAGGAAATGATAGTCTCAACGGTGGAAATGGAGAAGACCAGCTTTTCGGGAACAGCGGAAATGACGAAATACTCGGGGGAGACGGTAACGACCTTTTAGATGGAGGAGACGGGGAAGATGGTATCGACGGTGGTGACGGTAACGACACTTTAATTGGGGGTAGCAATACTAGCGTTCGTACTACCAGAGAAAAAATTCTTAAAGATGAAGATGGGAATATTGTCTTTACAGGTGTATTTCCAAGCAGAGAATTTAGTGGTGGGGATACTCTCGTTGGTGGTGCAGGTGATGACCTGATTCTTACTAATAATGGTGATGATATTGCAGATGGTGGTTCAGGTAGCGATACAATTATTGGGGCTTCCGGCGACGATTCAATGTTCGGTGGTAGCGGCGATGATGAAATTAGCGGAGGCTCGGGAAATGATACGATGTCGGGTGAAAGCGGCAGCGATACTCTTCTGGGTGGTTCCGGTCAAGATTTAATTATTGGAGACCAAGATGCTTCCAGAGGACCTGATGGTAATGATGAAATAAATGCAGGTTCACAGGATGATACCGTCTATGGTGGCGGTGGTTCTGACATGATTCTTGGTGGTAAGGGGAATGACATATTATTCGGAGGTGACAATAGGAGCGATTTTCTAGCTAACAGGGATATTAATGGTAATGACGAACTGTTTGGAGGAGAAGGTGACGATACTCTCAGCGGGGGATTTGGCAGCGATACCCTTGATGGTGGCGGCACCAAAGCAGGTGAGATTGATGTTTTATTCGGTAGTGGAATACCTAATGGAGGTAGAGAATTTGATGGTACGTCTGATTTATTTGTTCTCGGTAATGAAACAGCTTTCCTATATGGGGGAGGTACAGGTAATGTAATTGGTAATAACATATTTGGTTCGGGCGACCGCGCTGTTATTCTTTATTTTGAGAATGGTATAGATAAAATTCAGGTACCCAATCCGGATCAAGTTGGTACTGCAATTATAGGAAATAGTACATTTATTTTGATTCCACGTAGCGGTGGTTTTGAAATTATTGCTGAGCTACAAAATTTTACAGATGCGCTTGCTCCCGGTACGTTCGTTACACCACCAATCGATAACAGTGGGGATAATGATTTCCAAGGAACAGAAAATAATGACCTGCTTGATGGAGGTGAGGGAAATGATACTCTTACCGGATTAGCTGGTGATGATACGCTTGATGGGGGTGCAGGAAATGACAGTCTTGACGGAAGTGACGGGATTGATACGGTCACATATGAAAATGACTCTGCTGCGGTTCAAGTAAATTTAGCGACTCAAACTGCTACAGATGGCTTTGGTGGTAATGATACGCTGCTCAACATTGAAAATGTTGTTGGTTCTGCCTTTGCTGACTCAATTGTTGGCGATGCACAAGATAATAATTTGAGCGGGGGAGCAGGTGATGACACCCTTGAAGGTGGTGTGGGGAATGATATTCTTGACGGAAGCGACGGTGTTGATACTGTCAGCTACGAAAATGAGACTGCTGGTATCAACTTAAATTTAACTAATCAAACTGTTACAGATGGTTCTGGTGGTACTGATACAGTCCTTAATATTGAAAACGCTGTTGGTTCCCAATTCACTGACATAATTATCGGTGATGCTCAAGATAATAATCTGGATGGGGGAGCCGGTAACGATATTATATTGGGTGCTGCTGGTGCTGACTATATGGTTGGAACAAATGCTGCTACAGCAGGTGTTGGCGAAATTGATAGATTAATCGGTAGCGCAGACGGCGCTCGCGATGTCTTTTCAATTGTAGAAGCCGGGACTAATAACGTTTTCTATGTCGGTGGTGGTGGTAGCGATTTTGCCCAGATTGAAAACTTCGAGTTAGGGGTAGACCGGATAGGAATTAATAACAACTTGTTAGGTAATATCTTCCTTGGTAACAGTGGAGGTAATGCTGTGTTGGGATTCACTGGTAATGGTGGAATTGATGTAGTTGCTTTAGTTGTAGGAATCGATGCAGGAACTCTTTCAAGCCAATCATTTTTGACCTTGGTTTAGTTAATTGATAAATTTCTGCACTAGTTCTTTTTACATCATAATCAGGTGGGCATTGCCCACCTAAATAAAAAATTTTAATTATCCCCATGAATACCACAAATAATTTAGATTCCAAACTGAAAAATCTAATCAAAATAGCGATACAAAAACATCATTCGGGTCACTTTGAAACAGCCATAAGTTACTACAAAGAAATCTTAGAAATTAGACCTGACTTAGCTGAGGTTCATGCCAGCTTAGCAGAAGCTCTGGAAAAACAAGGTAACTTATTAGCTGCGATTAAATCTTATCAAAAAGCTTTAAAAGTAAAACCCGATTATGCCGAAGCTCATTGTAATTTAGGTAATTTGCTTAAAAAACAAGGTGATTTAGAAGCTGCTATTGAATCTTACCAAAAAGCTTTATTAATTCAACCATCTTTCGTTGAAGTTTATTGCAATTTAGGTAATTTGCTTAAAAAACAAGGTGATTTAGAAGCTGCTATTTCAGCTTATCAAAAAGCTTTAGAAATACAACCTGACTTGGCTAGAGCTAAATTTTTTATTTGTATACATCAACTGCCAATTATTTATAAAAATTTCACAGAAATACAATTAAAGCGAAATAATTATCAGCATCATTTACAAGAATTAGCCCAACACTATAAACAAGCTAATTTCCAGGAGCGAAAAAAAGCAAGTGATGCTGTAGGTTTATCTCAACCCTTTTATTTAGCTTATCAAGGCTTGAATGACCGAGATTTACAAAGAATCTATGGGGAAATGATTGTCCGCATTATGTCAAACCGCTATCCCCAATGGAGTCAAGATACTAATTTACCAGATTTGCAGCCAAACGAAAAAATTCGCATTGGGTTTGTTTCTGGATGTTTTCACAGACATTCTGTTTGGAAAATCCCTACGAAAGGTTGGGTTGAAAATTTGGATAAAAGTCAGTTTGAATTATTTGCCTACCATACCAATACTACCTTGAAACATGATGGAGAAACTATCAAAGCAGGGAAGATATTTGACAAGTTTACTAAAGGACCTTTAGCTGCTGAAAAATGGGCTGAGATAATTCAGCAAGATAATTTACATGTGCTGATATTCCCTGAATTCGGTATGGACCCTACAACATTACAGTTGGGATGTCTCAGGTTAGCTCCGGTTCAAATGACTTCTTGGGGACATCCTAATACAAGTGGTTTACCAACAATTGACTATTACTTGAGCAGTGAGTTGATGGAAGCAGAAGATGCTCAAGCAAGTTACACCGAGAAACTAGTTAAATTACCAAACCTATCTATTTATTACCAGCCACAACCTATTACACCTTTAAAAGTAACTAAAAAAGATATTGGCATCCCAGAAGATTCCGTGATGTTTTGGTGCTGTCAATCCCTGTACAAATATTTACCCCAGCACGATGATGTTTTTCCCAAAATTGCTCGGGAATTAGATAATTGCAAATTTGTGTTTATTCAAAATGAAGATGAAACAGTAAACGAAGTATTTCAACAGCGTTTGAGAAAAGCTTTTGAAGAAGTTGCACTCAACTATGAAAATTACTGTACCTTTTTACCCCGCATGAAAGCCAGAAAGTTTACTGGTACTGCTGCAATTGCAGATGTTTTTCTAGATAGCATTGGTTGGTCTGGATGTAACTCAACTTTGGAATCTATTGCTCATAACGTTCCTGTAGTTACGCTTCCAGGAGAATTTATGCGGGGACGACATTCTATGGCAATTCTGAAGATGATGAATATCGAAGAAACTATCGCATTTAATAAACAAGAGTATGTAAAAATTGCCGTACATCTGGGGAGAGATGCTCAATATCGTAAATACCTCTCGGAGTTAGTTGCAAAGAACAAACATAAACTATATAACGACCTTAAACCAGTTCGAGCTTTAGAAGAATTTTTGTTCAACGTTGTTGGTAGACCGAAAATATCGGGTGCAGATGACATAGCTGATAATTTGCGCTTGGCAATTCAAGAACATAGAGCTAATCGAGTAGAATCAGCAGAGCAAGCTTATAGAAAAGTTTTGGCAATACAGCCAAAGCATCCTGAAGCTTTATATGGGTTGGGTATTCTGGCACAACAAAGAGGTGAATTGCAACAAGCAGAGGAATTTTTAGGTTTAGCTGTAAAAGAGCAGTCCAACTCCGCTAAAAACTGGTTTGCTTTGGGTAATTTATATCAGCTTCAGAACAAATTACCGATTGCCGAAAACGCTTACAAGGAATCTATAGCGCTGCGGTCGGATGCAGCTCCAATTTATAATAACCTGGCATATACTTTGGAGCAGCAAGGTAAATGGAAAGAAGCTATTAAATACTACAAAAAGGCTTTGATGCTTCAGCCGAACTGTATTGAAGCAGAAGTTAATTTGGGAAATATACTTCATACTCAAGCTAGACTGTCTCTAGAAAAGCGAATTTACTATGCAAAATTGAACTACAAGTTAGCTTTAAATCGTAAAAGGTTAAAAGATTTTCAAAATGCTGAGATTTACTTAAAAAAGGCTTTAAAATTGCAGCCTAATTACGAAGAAGCTCTAAGGTGCTTAATCGAAATTTCTGAAGGTCAATCAGCAAAAGTATGAACGGTAAATAATTGAAAACAAATCTTAGACAATTCTTAATCCATGAAATGCTTAAATGAATTGATTTTAAACTCCAAAAAATGTATCATAAAAAAATAGACAACTAAAAAATAGTTGTCCAGCATAAATTCCAAAAACAAATTAGCAATTCTGGGAAAATACCATATTCTGCCTATCGAATATAAAGTTTTAACTAGAGAAACTGGATGCTCTTTATCCCTTATTCTCTTAATCCTTAATTGTATGTTGTTTAATCTGTGCAAATAAACAGCAAAAGTGAAGGATAAACTTTATATTTAGTAGGGCGGAATGGTTATACTACCAGATTAACGTATTTTATACAAAACCAAAAGCATTGTCAAATTATCTAAAGGCGAAATGTTGTAGTCCAAGCGCTTTGAGTATCGGAGTTAAATTTTGCGGAAGTAAGAAGTAAGAAGTAATAAGTAAGAAGTTTGATTTTCTAGCCTTTTCAGCCATTCTCAATGGTTGCCTTATTTACGCCAACTTGTGCTAGGCTTTTAAGCCATTTTTGATAGTTGCCCTATTTACGCTGACTTGTACTAGGGAGATAAGGAGACTTTGTAGTGTAAAGTATCTACGACTTGTTGTTGAAATTAACTTACAGCTATACAGGAAAAACAAGTATTTTTACTAATGCTTTAAATTTTCAAATCACAATTAGATATAACATATATTTAACGTTCAAAAATCACATCTAATACATACTATTTGAGCTAATAGATAGAGTAATGATGTGTTTTTCAAAATAGCTGGCTAAATATCTACAGGCTTTAATATTGCGTATCTACAATATACGACTATGATTTTAAATCTTAGAGAAAGTATCTATTTCTAATAGATTTAGATTTATATATAAAATTAATGAACCCTATATAAAGCTTTCATATTAATTGAACATTAGCTTCAGGTATTTTAAAAATTAATAATCATAAACAATAGATTTTATTATGAATAACAATATTTTTAACTTAAACGAGCATATTTTCACTATCGGACATGATGAAGTAAATCCGAACAAGACAATCCTTAATTCCGAACATTGTACTGTCAGAACATTAAAAGGTAGAGACCAAATTATTGGTAATTCATCTCTTCGTTTTAACTTAGGAGTTTCTGTTGAGGTTGCAACTGAAGCTATCGGTCAAGGAGAAAATCCGGTTAATTCTGCTGAGTTTAAGACTAAATCAAAACTGAATATAGACGGAATTATCAACAGAGGAAATATATACACAAATAGAGGTCGCGATACTATAAAAGGTACCGCAACTGCACAAATTACTGCTATAGCACAGACAGTATCTGAAGCCATAGCCATTGCTAATACTGTAGACTCAACTGCAATTGCAAATAGCCTTGCTTCTGTTGAAATTGCGGCTGTTGCGAATGGGATTAGAAACTCTGGAAAAATTTCTACTGGTTCCGGTAGCGATACAGTTGTTGGAGAAGCAGAAGCTTCTGTCGCAGCGGTAGCTACGGCGATTATAGATGTTACGGCTATAGTCAGTGGTATTGGTCAAAACCCGATGTCTGAAGGACTTACAGCAGTTGCACAAGGATTCGCTACAAGCTTGGCACATGCAGAAGTGGTTGCTACAGGTGTCAATAATACACGTGGTGCAATTACAACAGGTTCGGGTAGGGATAATATTAGTGCAAAAGCAACTTCCTATTCCGCTACTTATGCAGAAGCAGAACTTTCTGCTGTGAGTATTGCTAATCCTGAAAATAAAGCTTTAGCCTTGACAGTTGTCGAAGCTATCGCTCGAACTGAGGATGTCGCAATCGCTATTGGTAATAAGCGTGGTTATATAAATACTGGATATGGAGCAGATACAATCACTGCTACTGCTAATGCTTCTGATAAAGCAATAGCCATTTACAACGAGCGTGGTGATATAAATACTGGATATGGAGCAGATACAATCATAGCTACTGCTACTGGAAGCGAGTCCTACGGTATATATGGTGGGGATATTCGCACTGGATTTGGAGCAGATACATTAGAAGTTCAAGCTACAGGAAACCAATCTTACGGTATCTATGAAAGTGAAATTAGAACTGGATATGGAGCCGATACAATCACAGCAATTGCCACTGAAAGCGAATCTTACGGTATTTATGGTGGCAAAATTAAGACTGGACATGGAGATGATATAGTGAAAGCTTCCAATTTTGGAGGTGGGGTGAATATTAAGACGGGTTATGGCAAAGACTATGTTGAAGGCTTTGGTGAAGCAGTAATATATGGTGGTAAAGATTTCGATACACTAAATCTTGGCTCTTATAATAGAAGCGATTTTAATGTATATACTAATAGTGATTTCACTGTGTTTGAACTAGATAGTACGATAATGATAACCAGTGAATTCGAGAAATATATCTTTGCGGATGGAGATTATAGCTATGATAGCCTGATAGCTTAGGGGATAGTATTTGAGATGAGAATTTCGGATTTTAGATATTTAGCTGTTCTCAATTTAAGTTATTTAATCTAAACTCTTATAATTCTTGTAAGCTAACTATCTTAGAGCATGTTTATAAATTTAAAATAAAATCATCATAGGGTGTATTATCTACAGTTAAATAGGATTTTTTAGATAATATTGAATCGGTAAAACAGTATTAATAAAATATGGTGCGTTATGGCAAATCATAATTCACTAATTCAAGTTTCAAATATTTAGGTAGTTTTAACAAAGTCTACTTTAGAATTATTATTCAAACGTCTTCCTAATTTAATCTGAATTTAAATAATTATCAAAACCCTCTTCAAACTTATTTGATATTAGAAAATCAAGTTTAAAAAGCTACACAATCATTAATTAAAAATTGAATGGCAAACTCACTATCTGTTTCAGAAGCTCTCCAACTAGCAGAAAAATATTATCAAGCAAATCGCTTTACCCAAGCAGAGCAAGCTTATCGTCAGGTACTAAAAAAACAGCCCAAAAATGCTTCAGCATTGTGCGGATTAGGTATCTTAGCACAAAAATTTAACCAGCCTGAGATGGCAGAAAAGCTACTCAGTAATGCTGTATCGCTACAACCAAAGTTACTCAAAGCTTGGTTCAGTTTGGGCAATTTGCGTCAAGCTAGTGGAAAGTTACCAGAAGCCCAGTCAGCTTATGAAAAAGCGATTGAACTACAACCGTTATTAGCACCACTCTACAATAATCTTGGCTATACTCTGCAACAGCAAAAAAAATGGGATGAAGCAATTAGCTGCTATCAAAAAGCGTTGGAAATTCAGCCTAATTGTATTGAAGCCGAAGTTAGTTTAAATAATGCTCTTTTTATACAGGGTAAACTACCTAAAGAGAAACAAAACCATTACGCAGCAGTTAACAAAAAACTAGGCGAAAATAGCGCCAAGGCTGGAGATTTAAGTAGTGCAGAGGCTTATTACCGACAGGCGATCGCAATGCGGTCGGATTTTGCGGAAGCTCATTACAATTTAGCAGTTGTTTTGCAAGAACAAAGTAAATATACGGAAGCCTCTTCTTGCTGTGAAAAAGCTTTGAGTTTGAAACCTAATTATGCTCAAGCTTATAAACAGTTGGGGGATTCGCTTCAAGAACAGGAAAAATTAGAGAAAGCAGCCGATTCTTATCGTCAAGCCTTTAAACTAAAACCTGATTATGCTCAAGCTTACTCTAGTTTGGTGAGCGTTCTTAATAAATTAGATTCTACAAGTATTTGGCAGCGCTTTGGCAAGATTCGCAAGAAGTCCGGACTCAAAAGCGCGTTCTTAGATGCTTGGAAATTCTTTTGGATGAGCTTTGCTGGATTAAGTTTTCCAGGACGAATCTCTACCTGGTTCGCTACCTGGTTCGCTCCACCTTACTGGGGTCGCTGTCACCTGTCTTACTACCATAGTTTCGGTTATGTATCTCCTAAAGCCGATATTTATCATGGGAATTTACAGCTTGGTGCAAATATTTTTATTGGTGACCGGGTTACTATCTATAACGACAGAAATGGTGGTCGAGTAGAGCTAGGAGACCGAGTTCATCTGTATGGAGATACCTGCATTCAAACCGGAAAGGAAGGTACGGTAAAAATTGGTGCTGACACTCATATTCAGCCCCGCTGTCAATTGTCAGCTTATCAAGCTCCAATTAATATTGGCTGTAACGTGCAAATTGCAACTAATTGCGCTTTCTACCCTTACGACCACGGTATGATACCCGGTCAACTTATCCACCTGCAACCTCTGGAAACGAAAGGTGGTATTACGGTGGACGATGGTGCATGGTTGGGCTGTGGAGTCATCATATTAAACGGAGTGCGGATTGGCAAGGGTGCCGTTATTGGTGCTGGGTCTGTAGTCAATCAGGATATACCTGATGGTGCGATTGCAGTTGGAGTTCCCGCAAAAGTCGTGAAAATGCGTGCGGACTTAGCTCCTAAACAAGAGAATAATAAATCTAACTCTGTAAATGCTTGGCTTAATTTAGCTCAATCGCATCAAACTAAAGGTCAGTTCAAAGAAGCAGCACAAGCTTATCAAAAAGCTATAAAAATACAACCCGATTCATCAGAAGCTTATTACCGCTTGGGA
Organism: Cyanobacteria bacterium J06621_15; assembly: GCA_038525335.1. GTDB lineage: Bacteria > Cyanobacteriota > Cyanobacteriia > Cyanobacteriales > Nostocaceae > Rivularia. The sequence goes on from JBCBHT010000001.1 coordinate 85,692, forward strand.
ATTGTACTGCAAAAACAAAGTGAATGGGATGCAGCTCGTGCTTCTTATCACAAAGCTTTAGAAACTAACCCTAACTTTTCAGACGTTTACTTCAATTTAGCCAAGATATATCAAAATCAAAACAAAACTCAAGAAGCAATTTCTGCTTATCGTCAGGGTTTAAAACTAGTTAATCCCGATTATGCTCGTGCAATAGCAGCTTATCAGAGTTGTGAGAAAAACCCAGAAGTGCAGACGACACCAGAAATTTCAGAAGAACAGGTATTAATCAAAGGACATCCGTTTCCGTTAATACCCCCATGCAGCGATACAGATAAACGACCTTTTTGGAGTGTTGTGCTGCCAATATACAGTACAAATCAGCGCAGTAGTTACTTACTTGAATGTTTGGTTAGCGTACTTAGACAGTGGACTGGTGAAGAGGAGATGGAAATTATAGTAGTTGATGATGCTAGTCCAATACCTCTGAAAGATTTGATTGATGAAATTGGTGGAGGAATCATCAAGTATTATCGTAATTCCCAGAACAAGGGAGCATATAAAAACTTTAACACCGCAGTTACAATTAGCCGAGGTGAGTGGATTCACTTACTTCATGATGATGACTACGTACTTCAGGGTTTCTACAACCGTCTCCGAGAATCTTTGGACAAATCTTTGTCTTCTATCGGAGCAGCTTTTACAGGCTATGAAAATATTAACGAGCAAGGAAAGGTAATTTTTACTCAACAACTTTACAAACAGCAGCAAGGAGTTGTCAAAGATTTCATTGAAAAGATTGGAATCGCAAACCCCTTAAATATGCCAGCAGTGGTAGTTCGTCGTTCTACTTACGAACATTTGGGAGGTTATTTACCCCAATTGAATTATACTGGCGACTGGGAATTTTATAAGCGCGTAACTGCCTTTTATGATTGGTGGTATCAACCAGAAATTTTAGCCCGTTATCGTCAACATTCACAAAACATCACAACGGATTCCACACTTTCGGGGTCAAACGGAACAGATATCCGTAAAGCAATAGAAATTTCAGAAAAGTATTTACTTGATGAAATAACTGTAAAGTCTAGGCATTATCACTTTGCTTGCTGTCTAAATAATGCCATAATTCCTTTAAAAGCTGGCAAAATATCCGGCGCACTTCTTCTACTGCAAGAAGCTCTAAAAATTGATAGTTCCCCGCAATCTGTAACAAAGTTGTTTTCTTGGCTAAAACAAGATGAGGTATCTGCTTTACGTAATGAAATAGTTTCGAGGTTATTTCTAGAAGATTTAGAGGTCAAACCAAATTAACTTCTTTCCAAAAATACTGATTATAGAACTTATAGAAAACCCCCTTAGAGACCGTTTATAAAGTAAATATTAAATTCGTATTCTAAACTGTGACTAGCTTATGAGAGATTAACTGGGGTAATATTTATCGTTAATCAACAGAAACTAGGCTTTTCAAGTCTTAAGGTTTACTTTATAAATAGCCTCTTATAAAACAGGGGGAGTCCTTATCTTCTCTAGTATTACTACGTAAGTGTTAAATTAATAAATAAGTAGTTAAACATAATTAATTACACAATGTCATTGCGAGTGCAACGCAGTGAAACGAAGCAATCGCAAGGTTTAGGGTTGATTTTATGAGCTTTTGATAAGAGTAAATAATTTTGTTCACTTACTTATAAAATCTAATTTAAAATCTAAAATCCGTCTTGGAAAGCTTTGGGGAAAGAGAATCTACACCCCAAACTTTCCGCAAAACCTAGAATCTAAAATCCAAAATCTAAAATCCAAAATCGAATGACCACTATTTCTGAAGCTTTAAAAACAGCAGTTCAATATCATCAAAAAAATAATTTAATCAAAGCAGAAAAGATATATCGACAAATATTAGAAATTATCCCTCTTCAACCTGATGCTTTGCACGGCTTAGGTTCGCTAGCACTGCAACAAAATCAGTTAAAAAATGCTACGAAGTACCTCACAGCAGCAACACAGAGTCAACCAGATTCCTTTAAACATTGGTTTGTTCTGGGAAATTTATATCAGTCCCAAGCACAATTTTCTCAAGCTGTGGAAGCTTACAACAAAGCTTTAACTATGCAGCCTAATTTAGCAGCAATACATAATAACCTTGGTTATACTTTGCACAAGCTGGGTAAATATTCGGAAGCTATTGCGTCCTATAACAAAGCTTTACAGCTGACACCAGATTGTAAGGAAGCCTATGTCAATTTAGGAAATACATTACACGCTCAAGGTCAACTTGAAAAAGACAAACAATCTCACTATGCCGAATTAAATTATAAATTGGGTCTTGCTCGCCAACAAGCAAGAGATTTAAACAATGCAGTTTCCTACTATCAGCAAGCTATAGTTTTACAGTCAGAAAATTGGCAATATTATTATAGCTTGGGAACAGTATTTCACGAACAAGAAAAATTTACAGAAGCAATTTCATCCTACTATCAAGCTTTAAAATTAAATTCTGATGAGTGGAATATTTACAATAGTTTAGGTCGAATTTACCAAGTTCAAAATCGCCTATCAGAAGCAATTGATATATACCGTCAAGGTTTAAAAAAGCTGAATCCTAACTACGCTCAAGCAATTTCAAATAACCAAAACTCTACTATACAAACTACTCCTTCTATTCATCAAAATAATGTACAAATTGGCAATTATCAGTTTCCTGAAATTCCACCTTTGAAAGAAGTAGATAAACCCCGACCTTTTTGGACTGTAGTAATTCCAATATATAAACGTAGCAATTATATAATTGAATGTCTTGCAAACGTGCTTTTGCAATGGTCGGGAAAAGCAGAAATGGAAATTTTAGTCATAGATAATGCTAGTACATCACCCCTACATGAATTGATAAATTCTTTAGGAGGAGGAATAGTTACTTACTATCAAAATTCTGAAAATATCGGACCGACTAAAAATATGAATCTGGGAATCTCTTTGAGTAGAGGTGAATGGGTTCATGTCCTCCATGATGATGATTCAGTTTATCCTGGCTTTTATTCTAGTCTTCAACAAAGTCTAAAAAACTGTCCAGAAAATATTGGAGCAGCTTGTACCGGTTTTGAATATGTTAATGAGAAAGGTAAGACTGTAAGGTTGGGAGAAATTAGTTCGAGTTCCGAACAACAAAAAGGGATTCTACAGAATTGGTTATCGCGAATTGGAGTATGTGGTTTGGTGATGACACCAGCACTTGTTATTCGTAGAACAACTCACGAGCGATTGGGGGGATATAGTTGCGAAATACCTAATATAAATGATTGGGAACTTCATAAACGTATTGCTGCTTTTTATGATTGGTGGTACGAACCAAAGATTTTAGCCCGTTTTCGGATTCACTCCCGTAGCGAGACTTCCGGAAGTTGGAACTCCGGAGAAATGGCTATTCAGGTCGGTGAAGCTATTCAAATTTCACACAGCTATTTACCGATTGATTCCCGTGATAAAATCACAGCTAAAGCCAAAATAAGCAACTTCAATTATTGCTTAGCTCATGCTTTAATTCCTTTGAAAAATGGTAATTTAGAAGGTACTCTAAATATTGTTAAATTAGCTCTCGCTATTGATAACTCTCCTCAATCGGTAGCAAAACTATTTGACTGGCTTGCTGAAGATAATGTACTACCCGTTAGAGAAGCCTTAGCAGGAAATTTGATAGCTCTTGATATCTGAGCTTGAAACTATTGATAATCCATTTTAGTTTAATAATTTAAATTTACGAAGATATTGCAAAAATTAAATGCAGCATTTTAAATATTTATATAAATAATCAAAAAACATTTTTTCTATCATCTAACCCCATTAGTTAATTATTTTTATTAAAAAAATACAGCCATAAAACTTTTCTATTATTTTTTATTTTTAGCTTTTAATTCTAGTTTCAAATTTCTATTTAAAATGTTTTATGATAAATCTTAATTTTAACCAAACAGAAGAATCTGAATTAAAAATTCTTTGTCTGGGTGCCCATTGCGATGATATTGAAACTGGCTGTGGTGGTACAATTTTAAAACTAATTGAAGAGTACAGCAATATAACTGTGTATTGGGTTGTTTTTAGCTCAAGCGAACTAAGAGCGCAAGAAGCTATAATAAGCAGCAATGCATTTTTAAAAGAAGTATCACATAAAAAGATAATAATCAAAAATTTTGAGGATGGTCTTTTATATTTTCAGTATAGAGAATTACATGAACTATTTGAAGAATTAAAGCAAGAATTTTCCCCCGATTTAATTTTTACCCACTATCGACAAGATAAACATCAAGACCATCGTTTAATCTCTGATTTCACATGGAATACCTTTAGAAATCATTTAATTTTAGAATACGAAATTCCTAAACATGATGAAGACTTGGGACTTCCTAATTTATTCGTTCATCTAGATGAAGCAGTTTGTCATCGAAAAATTCAATATATAATGGATGCTTTTTATACGCAAAATAACAAGCAATGGTTTACGGAAGAGAATTTCCGCTCTATTTTGAAAATCCGAGGAATAGAATCGAGTTCACCAAGTCACTATTCCGAAGCATTTCACTGTCGAAAAATTATTTTTTAGCATTGGAAGTTGCGAGAAAATAAATTTTTTACTCTGAATTTTTACGACTTTAAAAGTATTTATTACTACTGCTAATAATTTTTCCTGGCACCAAGTAACAGCTACAACAATACTATCCTTTACATCAAAATGTTTCGGTTCTCACTTTTGATAGATGTCAAATATGCAGTTACTTGCTATATGATTATTCTAGCCCGAAAGAAAAATAACTTGTTTTGATTATTGAATATCATGATATTTGATACATACCAATAAATAAAATTATCGTCGCTTTCATAGTTTAGTTTATATTTCATCATTACTTAACTATACTTATCACTTGTAAACTCAAATCACAGAAATTATATTTAATAATAAATTAAGGTTTAATCTGTTTTTAAAGTTTATATGAAGTAACTATGTTTTTTCTATAATAGCTAGATTTTTTAATGCTAAACTATTGACAGGAGGCAGAACAATTTATTATTAAGTACAGTGGTCTTGATAAATGTGTGGAGGACTACTAATATTTAATCAAAACTGTGTTTTATGCAGTTTTGTGTAGGAAAGAGGTCTTTAGCTGGCAGGCTCATACTACATCTCAAATTTCTGCAATAACTGTTTAATCCATCCTTTAGAGTACGTAAAGTTTATAGTATTTAGACTGTAAATATTTGTAATCTTTTCGTTTCAATTTTAATTTATCCTTTCAAAGTCTTAAATAATCGGTGATAGCAACGCTAAAACTCTATTGCTAATGTAGCATTTTTTATATAAACTTCCGTGTTGTAAGGTTACGGAAAATGCTGCGGGTCAAGAGTTATGGTAAAACCATAATTTTGATGTCTTCCCTAATAGCTATAGATGGCAGTTATTACCAGTTTCTTGGCGATATATTCAGTACCAAATGAGAACATAGGTATTCTGATTGCGACCGCGTTGATAGAGGTGCTTATCATTTTCTGGTAGCCTCCTGCTTAACTAATAGCTGTTTCCAAAGCTGAGATTTAAGTTTTATTTCACAAGTCAAAAAACTTTCTTAATCTCTCAAGCCTTTACATGTTAAGCCTTCCATTGGCTATACAGATAGCACAAGTGCATTATGAGCAACAAATTGCTGCATAAGTGAAGAATAAAAACCCTATATGTTTACGAGGAAGGTTGAAATACTTAGAGTTGCTAAATATAATTTTTAAAGGTTTAGCTCTTGTAAAGGTTCAGACCCTTCTTGATAAAAACCAGATGTAAAGGCTTTAATTGTTAAGAATTCCTTCTTGGTTGAGTTTCGAGAAACAAAACTTTAATTATCAGGCTTAACAAGCAATCTAAGTAGCCGTACAATGCTTATGACGGTAAATTATTCTTTAATTATGTTTTTTGTCTGATTAGAAAGGTTCTAGCGGTTTGAGTTTAGTATTTTTTGTCAGAGGATTAATTTTATGAACAAAATTCAGGGTGTTCAAAAATGATTGATTTATACGGATGTATTAACCAAAGGTAATTCCCCTAAGCTCTCGTATGCTAAGGGGAATCCCAAGGTAGTCGCACAACAATGCAGCAAATTAGGCATAAACTGTAGAACCTTGGCGGGGATATAACCTACAGTGATGCTTGAATACTGACGGCAACTTATAGAAATTATGTCACATAAATTTAGTTTCCTACAAGCTTTTGCAGGATATTATTCTAGGCAATTCAAATTACTAGGTAATTGTAGGCAAAAAGATTTGTTCAAAAGTGTATCTGTCTGGTTACGTGTAAAGTACAGTCGGCAATTTAAAAAGATGATATTGGTGGCAAATTTGGGTGAATCCGGAACTCAGATTTGTCAATTAGCAGACTTTTCTCGATTAGAATTTGATTTCAGCTTATTACTTGATGCAGATGGCGCTTACCAATGGTTTAGATTGGTTTCTGATATAGTTCTCGATGTAACAAGTAAATATTTGGAACAATATAAGTTTCAGTATTTGAAGAAGTTTGCAAGCATAAATCATTTCTCGCTTAAAAAAGAAAATTGGTTTTTGAGCGACTTAACAAGTACCCATAAACTTTCTCAGAACTGTAATTAAAGAATTAGGGGAGTTATGCAGAATGTAATTTCCCGAGAACAGCTATGCGAAAAAATTATCGCAACACTGGGTGTAAATCTTACCAAAGAAGATATACAAGGCTGTTTGAAGGGATTAGAAATCATTGAACCAAAAGTCACCAAGTTGTTTTGGCAAACCGACGGGTCAGCCAAACCCGGTGTTTTTATCGTGCTTACGGGTAAAGCTAGACTTCTTGATGATGCAGATAACTTAGTTGCAACTGTTGCTGATGGCGAATCTTTTATAGAGCAGAGTTTGTTTCCAGAACAGAACTATATGAACTTTGCTGCAAGAGCTTCTACTTCCTTGAAACTCTGTTACCTCAGCGCCGAAATTGTACATCAGTTAATAGCAAAATACCCCGAAATTCGAGAGCGTTTGTTCCAACGTGCAGAATTTTGGGATTTGTTGCTGATGTGTCGTCAGAATTCTCAGATATTACGAATTACTTCTGTAGAAGAGGTATTTAAAGCTTTATGTTTATTTGAGCGTTACGATATCGAACCTGGAGCAAGTGCTAATGAGCTGTTCGAGGATAACCAGGTATTGTTATTACGACGAGGACAGTTAAAAAATCCAGCGAATCAAACTTTAGTTCCTGGATATATTTATACAAGTACAGATATAGATACTGATGGAATATGGGAAGTAACGCAATCAACTGTAGCTTACAGCCTTAAAAGTGCTAATTTGCCCCAAGCTCTTGATGAGTGGGATGATTTGCAAATTTTGATGAATCCATCAGAGCAAATTCCACTACAAGGATTTAGCTCTAAAGATAGTCTCAAAAAGAATCCTAAAAAGCATAGTAGTAATAAGACTTTTCCTAAAATTGGAACTCTTACTAGCAACAGTAAAGTAATTCAATTCCCCTCTCCCCCTGCTCAAAAGCAAACAGCAAAACCATTATTTCCTACTCCCAAAACCAAAGCTAGACATCTATGGCAGCGACTATCCAAGCAATATCCTTTCTACGCTCAACAAAGCGCTTCTGACTGTGGTTGTGCTTGTTTGGTAATGATTGCAAGATATTGGGGTAAAAGGTTAGCTGTGAATCGGGTGCGGGATATAGCTAACGTTAGTCGTAGTGGTGCATCTTTGCGGAGTTTAGCTGCTGCTGCTGAAAGCATTGGCTTTGCTAGCAAGCCAGTAAAAGCCAGTTTTGATAAGTTGATGGAGCAGTCTTTACCCGCTGTAGTCCATTGGGAAGGAAAGCACTATATCGTTGTCTACGAATTTACTCAAAAACACGTTATAGTTTGTGACCCAGCTATCGGACAGCGCAAACTTAGCCATGAGGAGTTCAATGATAATTGGAGTGGCTATGCGTTATTACTGCAGCCTACTATTGGTTTAAAAGAAGTCAAAGAGGAAAATACTGGGGTTTGGAGATTTTATGAATTAGTTAAACCTCATTCTTGGGTACTATTTGAAGTCTTTATGGCTTCGATATTGCTACAAATTTTTGGATTAATAACACCGCTATTTACGCAGCTTCTATTAGACAAAGTGATTGTTCAGGGTAGTATATCAACCTTGAATGCTGTCGGCTTAGGTCTATTAATTTTTGGTTTCTTCAGTATTGCAGTTAATGCAGTGCGCCAATATTTGCTATTCCATACAGCCAACCGGATTAGTGTTGCAATGCTTGTAGGTTTCCTCAAGCATACTTTGAGTTTACCTCTATCTTATTTTGAGTCACGCTTTGTAGGAGATATAACTTCCAGAATTCAGGAAAATGAGAAGATTCAGAGCTTTCTGACCGGGGAAACGCTTTCAATCATTCTGGATTTAATTACCATAGTTGTTTATCTTGCTGTCATGTTTTGGTATAACTGGCAGCTTACTTTGTTAACGCTGTTGATTGTGCCACCGTTTTTTATCTTGGCTTTTGCAAGTACAAGTATTTTACGGCGGATGTCTAGAGAGATTTTCAACGCTGGAGCCGAGCAAGACAGCTATTTGATTCAATCGCTTACAGGTATTCGTTCCGTGCGAAGTATGGCTATAGAGCATACAGTACGCTGGCGTTGGGAAGAACTGTTAAATGATTTAATTAAAAAAAGCTTCCGAGCGCAGATTGTTGGTACTCGCTTGCAAATTGTTAGTGGCAGTATCGATACCGTCATGAGTACGGGATTGCTGTGGTACGGTGCTTATTTGGTAATTAACAATCAACTAACCATCGGACAATTGATTGCTTTCAATATGCTGATGGGAAATGTTATTAGTCCTTTCAAACGACTTTCGGGAGTATGGAATGAATTCCAAGAAATTATGATTTCTACCGAGCGAATTAATGATGTTTTGGAAGCAGAACCAGAAGAAAATTTACTGTCATCTCCCCGCAGACATGTATCTGAGTTGGATGGACATATCCGTTTTGAAAATGTGACATTCCGCTATCATCCAGAAAGCGAAATCAATGTATTAGAAAATCTGAATTTTGAGATTAAACCAGAACAAATGGTAGCGGTAGTTGGACGTAGCGGTTCGGGAAAAACTACGCTCTCAAAGTTAATTTTAGGTTTATACCCTCCCACAGATGGTAAAGTTTTCATTGACGGTCATGATGTATCTAAAATTTCTTTAAAATCCCTCCGTAAGCAAATAGGTGTAGTAGACCAAGATAATTTTTTATTCGGCGGAACTATCCGGGAAAACATAAGTATTGCTCATCCCGAAGCAACCCTTGAAGAAATTGTCGAAGCAGCATATTTGGCTGGAGCAGATGAATTTATCCAGCAATTACCGATGGGTTACGAAAATCAAATCGGTGAAGGTGGAGGAATGTTATCTGGGGGACAGCGACAGCGTTTAGTTATCGCTCGTGCTTTATTGGGTAATCCTCAGCTATTAATTTTCGATGAAGCCACCAGTAGTTTAGATGCTGAAACAGAACGAGTAATTCAAAACAATTTGAAAACAATTCTTAAAGGACGTACCAGCTTAATTATCGCTCATCGTTTATCTACAGTACGCAACGCCGATTTAATCTTAGTTTTAGACAAAGGTGTATTGGTAGAAAGCGGTACCCATGATGAACTAATTGCTCAAAAAGGTCACTATTACTACCTCAACGAGCAACAATTAGCTCAAGCAGGGTAATTGGGAATGGGTAATGGGTAATTGGTAATTGGGAATTGGGGATTGGGAGACAAGAAAATAATCTAAAATCCAAAATCTAAAATCTAAAATCTAAAATCTAAAATCTAAAATTATTAATTGATTATGCCTCACTCACATCACAATTCATCATCTCTTGCGAGAAAGGATGAATATCAAAATTACAATCCACCTCCTAATGAGAAACATAAATCGGAAAAATCGTCGCAAGAAGTCGTCGAGGATTCCGAAAATCTGTTTTACGGTACAGAAGAACTCTTAGATGCTTTACCAAAAGTTTGGAGTCGTTCTCTCATTTATGTTTTAGTTGGCTTTGTTGCTGTTGGTGTACCTTGGTCAATGGTTTCTACTATTGATGAAACTGGTAGTGCTAGAGGAAAAATTGAACCGTTAGGAGCGGTTCGCAAATTAGACAGTATAAGCGGGGGAAAAGTCGCGATTGTTAAAGTGAAGGAAGGAGATAGAGTAAGAGCCGGACAAGTTCTTTTAGAATTAGATAACGACTCATTAAAACCAGATTTAGAGCGAACTAAAGAGAAGCTGACAGGTCTTGAAAATCAGGTATCGCAACTGCAGATGCTCAAGAAGCAGATAGAGTTGACTGCTGCAACTCAAGAACAGCAAAATCAGTCTCAAGCTTTAGAAAAAAAAGCTCAGGTTAATCAAGCTATTCAGAATTTAAATACTAAGCAAAGTACCTATAAGTTGGAAAAGTTAGAAAAACAAGCATTAGTAAATCAAGCTGAGCAACAAATCTCTACCTTTGTCAACGAACGTAAATCAGCAGAAGCTCGTTTTCAAATAGATAATACACAAGTTAGCCGCTTTAGCAAACTTTCAAACAGTGGTGCAATTTCTTATGCTCAAGTTGACAATCTTAGAAAAGAACAACAAGAAAGCAAGCGACTCGTTGAGAAAGCAGAGTCTGATATCGAACAAGCTCGATTACGTTTAGCTGAAGAAACAAGCCGCTATCAAGCTACAGTTAGTCAGTTAGAATCCGATATTGAACAAGCCAAACTGCAATTAGCTGAGCAAAATAGTAGCTATCAAACTGCTGTAAATGCCGGAAAACTGGCTCTACAAAAGACTCAGCAGCAAATCAAAGAACTGCAAAGACAAATAAATTCTGCTAAATCCCAAATCGCTCAAACTAGAAGTGAGATTACTTCGTTACAACTTCAAATGCAGCAGCGAATAGTGCGATCGCCAATTGATGGGATTGTGTTTGAATTACCTGTATCTAAGCCGGGAGAAGTATTACAGACCGGACAAAGGATTGCCAAAATTGCACCAGAAAACAGTGGCTACGTGCTTAAAGCAAAAATGCCAGTCAAGGAAACAGGTTTATTAAAAGAGGGAATGCCGGTAAAAGTCAAGTTTGATGCTTATCCGTTCCAAGAATACGGAATTTTACCAGGAAAAGTCAGTTGGATTTCTCCCGATTCTAAAGTTGAATCTCAAGCGAACGCAGGAGCAGAAAGTTATGAATTAAGAATTACTCTTGACAAACCTTATATCCAAAACGGGTCTCGTCGTATTTCTTTGAGTCCGGGTCAGACAGCAAATGCGGAGGTAATTGTTCGTCAGCGTCGAGTCATTGATTTATTGTTAGACCCGTTCAAGAAAATGCAAAAGGGAGGATTAGAACTTTAAGAGCAGCGTTAGCGTAAGCCTGTCCCGGAGGGACATATAGTGAACATTGAACAGTGAATAATCAATAGTGATTATACGTAAATGGTCAGCTTATTAAGATACATTCCTCTTCAGAACTAGCTCCTAGTCGTACTGCTGGAAGCCAAAAAAGCGGGATTAAAATCTAACAACTAATAACTAATAACTAACCACTAACAAATAACTACTAACAACTAACCATGAATAATGTTTTATCGATATCGTCTAATGAGGTAATCCATCATCTAAAAATGTCTTGTCAAGTTCCTCAAGTAGTTGAGGAAATAGCGATTCAAAAAATTATTGTTGATACTGCAAATTTGGCAGGTATTACAGTCACTGAAGATGAATTACAGCAAGAAGGAGATAGGTTAAGATTTGCCAAAAAACTTGTAAAAGCTGCGGATACTTGGGCTTGGTTGAGGACTCATCATCTCAATATTGATGAATTTGAAGAATTAGTTCGCAATAAAGTTTTGTCTGAAAAAGTGGCTCATCATCTGTTTACTGATAAAGTCGAATCTTTTTTCTATCAAAATCGACTTGATTTTATGGCGGCAGCTACTTATCAAGTTATTCTCGATGACTATGATTTAGCTTTGGAACTGTTTTACGCAGTTCAAGAAGACGAACTAACTTTTTCTGAAATTGCTCGCGAGTATATTCCAGATTCACAATTACGTCGTGCGGGTGGGTATCGAGGAATTCAACGACGCAGTGATTTTCGTCCAGAAATTGCAGCAGCGGTATTTGCAGCAACTGCACCAGAAATTCTCAAACCAATTGTTACTTCTAAAGGTGTTTATTTGATTTGGGTTGAAGAAATTATTCAGCCTGAATTAACCCAGGAATTACAAGAAGAAATCATTGCTGATTTATTTAATGTTTGGTTGCAGCAACAAATTCAACAGATGGAGATTATGACTTCATTTGATTCTAATATTGACAACCAAACATTAATAGATTCTTTAGCGCAAGCTTAAGGGCAATAGATACTATTCTACTTCTCAAAATCTATTATTTCAACAAAAAAAATTGTTCTATATTAGAAGCTAAAAAAAGTAGCAAGTATTTATTTTTAAAGAGTAAAATAATATTTTAGAAGTATGATATTTCTGAAAAAGATATAGTTTTTCCTTGCTTTGCTCTTGTAAATGTTTACATTATAATATCAGCTAACGTAAGACAAACAGAAGTTTGTCTTGCTTATTGCTGTTTATTTATAATAATTTAAATCATCTAAATATAAGCTAAAATTATTTATTTTACTGACAAGTAAATAAAAAATACTTATTAATAAAATTCAGAAAAAGGCTTGCTTTTTTTTTTAATAAAAACTATATTAGTAACTGTAAGCAATAAATATAAATTTCGCTTACAGAAATTCCCAGAAATGTGTTAATTAATTCCCAGGAGAATCTCATGAATATTTTTGATTTAAATGAAATTGAAGTAGTTAACGGAAGCGAAGTAATCGGTGGTGGTGGTAAGTATGGTGGTAAATACTACGAAAAGAAATACTACAAGAAGCCTTCTATTAACATAGCTTTGGCTACAGCAGACGCAGGTGCTTTTGGTGATAACACCCTTACTGTTACCAAATCAGATGCATTCGTTGAAGAGGGTGTTGCTTCTATTTCTAGCTCTACATCTGTTGCTGCTGCTGTAGGCTCCAAGAAAAAGTATGACAAACACTACCACTAAAACTTCGATTTCCTAACCTCTTATAAACTTTTATAGAATTTGGTAGGAGATATACTATAAAGCTTGCTTAGCAACTTGATTATAAGTCTACAAGCTTTATAGTAAGAAGTTTAGAAAAGCAATAAACATCGCTGAAAGCTGACTGTAAGTTTTCAGCGATATCTAAATCTCAATAGCCGGTCTTATGAGCAAATTAAAAGTCGCAGACCTAAGCTTTTGTGAAACAGAATTTGATAGTAGCGAAAAAGTAAAAGGTGGAATGTCAGTTTTTGACTCTCTTCTATCTTCTTATCGTGCTAATGCCAATTTTTCTTCCCCTGCTGCTAAATCAGACGTTCAGCTTGTTGAGCAATCTTTAGCTAAAGACGGTTACAAAACAAGTTATTTCTATGATGATTCAACAGGTGACTTTGCCATTGTGGCATCCAAAGGAAATGGCAATGCTAAAACCTTTTCTGGAGTAGCGAAAAGCTATTATCCAAACGGCAGAAATGCAAGTTCTATTGCATCTGCTAGCGTTTAAAACTCTGAAATGCAAGTTTCTGAAATGTCCATTGCTTTGTTGTAATTTAATAAGCTATTAGAAAGATTTTGGACAAGGCTTTTTAATAGCTTATTATTTTTTATTAATATTAGGTCTGTTAACATGACTAATTATCAAGTAGTCACGAAATGGATTGTATCGCCTGATGGTACAGTAGTTGCCCAAGCTAAAAGTGTAGCAGCATCTGTTGGTGATAAGACGGAAACTAAGCAACAAGTATCAGTCGATATGTCTTCTGATGGTTGGAGAAAATCCTCATCATCTAGCTCTAGTTCTTCTAGTCGTGCAGCATGTAAATATGTATAGCTATCTCTAAGAGTTATATATGTATGCAATAGCCAATATATACAGCTAAACAGGGAGTAGATTAAGTTACATAAATAATAGCCATTTAATAAAAAGAACCCGCAAACAGTTCAAAACTGACTCAAAACTGCGAGCGGGGATGATTGTAAGAATATTGCTTATCTGTTATTTATCTGTTTTCACAAATAAATCAAATGGTTTATTTGCGTCTTCGTCTAAGCGCAACTCCGATAAAGCTACTAGATAACAGTAGAGCTAGACCAGTTGAAGGCTCAGGTGATTTTGCTAAAGCTATATTTCGCTTGGATTCAATTAATGCCAAATTTGTTAAATTCGCGAAACTGCGCTTATATGAACCTGAAAGAGAAACCTCTAAAGATTCTTGCAATCCACCAAAATTAGTATTGATGAACGGTTCATCTAATGTTAGATTATCGCTAGCTTGTAATTCAACAAAATCGCTATCGCCTTTTGTAACTAGGCTTCCGGCTAAATTAAAAGAATCCAAAACAGTATTATTTTCAGTATCTAATAAGAAGAAAGATATATCTCCACCTGCTCTAGCATTCTCTGAAGGAAGATCATCAATCGATGTTGCCAAATTAAAGTCTGTTAAAAAATCAAAAGAAAAAATAGTATTTGCTTGTACCTCGAAATTACCGATAATTCTGGATTCGCTTTCTGCAAGAGCTGAATAGTTTTGACCATCACCAGATGCTTTACTCAAATTGAAGTTAGCTCCAAATCTTGGTGGAACTTGGACAAAAATAGCATCTGCGTTGACTTGTGTTTTTGCAATTCCATCTTCTCCAAAAACTTGAGGAAGAGCATTCGTGTCTGTAAAAGTCTCAACGGTAGAAGGAGCTTGGCTAAAATTATTAAACTCGAATTCTGATGTAGAAGAAGCAAACGTAGCAGCTTCACTCGGGGAAACACCCATAATAGAAGCAGCGAAGAAAGGAGCAGCAACTAGAAAAAACTTTTGTGTCAAACTGTTTTTTTCGTTCATAATATTTTTTGAAAAATTTGCACCATAAATTTTGCTGACTTAAAAGCATAAAGATGCTGTTTAGCCAATAAATAGCCGAAATATTATTTCCGTAAAATTACTTGTTTACAGAAAAAACTCTTACTAGCTTGTTAAATTTTAGGCTTGGATAAAAAACCCGATAACTTGTAAAAAACTACTTAAGTAACAATACTAAAGTATAAATTCGGTCATTTAGTAAAGTTACTATGAATACATTTTTAAGTTTATTGGTCTCAGTATATCGTAGATAAAGTGAAGCGGTTGAAATTCATAAATTAAAACTATCTAACAAAAAACCCCTTACTCAATTTAAAGTTAAGGGGTTTAAATTATTTGATTGAGAAATGTCCATGCTTAGTTAAAAATTGACGAAGCGGATATGAATTTTTTACAAAAGCTCTGAAATGCTTAATTTATCCGTCTTACCTATACACACATTTATTTATTCAGAAAAAACAATTGCTTTTTAAACAAAATTTATTAATTTTCTGAATATATAGTGAGTGCAATCAATTAGGTTTTAAACCAGTCTCCTGAAGTAAATTTAGCAATACCACGTATTGCAATTTAGACAAGATTTAATTAACTAAAAATTTTGCTTTGTTGTGAACTAATATTATCCATTAATAGTCGTAATCTTTTCCGTAATTATAGGATACAGAATAATCACTTGCAGTTTGACTTACAGCAGAACCTACATATGAAGAAACTGAGGAATATTTAGATACGTATGCATTAGTCTTAGTGTTAGTAGAATTATTCTTACCAAGACCTACTGCCAACACATCAGCCTCTGCTTTTCCTTGCTTAGCTTTTACTTTTCCTCCTACATAGGTTTGGACACCTCCGATAATTTGATTATCAAGCTCTATAATTTCGCAAGTCCCTAAGTCTTGAATATTCATGGAATTCCTCAACCTAAATTCATTTTGTTTGGATTGCCATGACAATTTTAACAACAACAATAGAATTTTAGCAACCCAAATTATTAAATAAATCAGCTATTAGAATCTGAGATAAATAACGTTTATATTTTGATGCAATTAGTTCTTAAGAATTGAATTTACAACAAATAATTAATAATATCGTTTTTTAATACGTTATATTAAGTTTAGTTTTAAATTCATTTTTTTGTTAGCAACAAAAATAGAAATTTATGACAATGTATGTAAAATAAAATACAAGAATATACATTAAAACTTTATTATTTAACTGTCGAAAAATAAGTAGTCTACTCAATTAATTTATAGGAGTTTATATAATTTACTTATATGTGAGTATGTATACAGTAATCTAGTTTAAAAAATTAAGTATATTACAATTATGAATTTAAGTGGTAAGTATATTTACTTCTTATTTTAATGTATAAGATAGTTTTACGCTGCGATTAGAAAGTATTTTATTTCAACAAAGGTTTTATTGTTTTTCGCGGAGATAATTTTAGATACAAAAAATTCTTATCCTTTTCTTTTACAGCATATTTCATCTTCATGAGGTACACTCTAACGGGCAGGGATGCCCCTACTACAAGAGTTTTATAAAATTTTTTGTACTTCATTTACCTGCAAGGTGCTGTATATAGGAATCCTAATTGATTTTTGTTAGCGTAGCGTCGTGCCCGATAGGACGCAATACATAGGGGTTTTAGCGTAGCGCAACGCACTGTGATACAAAGTTTCTGGTGCGTCAAACAACTTCCCTCGGTTTAGGAAAATCGAATTTGCTCTGTAATTACTGTTTATGGCTGTGTTTTTGCTCTTTACTTGCTATTTATTTATAGTGAATCTCTTGCCCGAACTGACGTTAAACTATTGAAAGGACTAAGGATTTGACCAAGCAAACAAAAACCTCTCCCTTCGTAGGAGAGGCTTTGAATATTACTTAAAAACCAGTATGCTCAGGTTAAATTAGTAAATTTATTGACTTTATTGACTCGCTTGCGGCTTAGGAGTACCGGGGATGGTAATATCTATTGGCGTTACCTTTGATGCAAGTTTTGTCAAAGGTGGATTGATAGCAGTTTGATTTCCTACTATTAAAAACACTAAATTATCAAGTTTGAGATGTTCTTTCGCTACTCGTTGTACATCTTCCACCGTAGTATTTTCCACTTGCTTCTGATAGGTAAACAAGAAATCTTGGGGATAACCGTAGTACTCGTAGCGCATCAAACGAGATAAAGTTTGAGCGGGGTCTTGGAAATTAAATACAAAAGAATTTAATGTAGATTCTTTTGCAAAAGCTAATTCTTGAGAAGATACCGGTTGGGTTTGAATCTGCTTGATTTCTTTTCGGACAGCATTAACAAACTTCACTGTAGCATCACTACGTGTTTGTCCTCCAGAAATAAACATTCCTGGATAATCGTAACGAGGACTCCAAACACCGTATACCGAATACGCTAGACCTTGACGAGAACGAATTTCATTAAATAATCTTCCACCGAATCCATTCATTACCCCATTCATTACATCTAACTCGGGATAATCGGGACTCGCAAGTTTACCACCAAGATGTCCGATAAGTACGCTACTTTGAGTTAACTGTGGTTGATTAACAAAGAACACACCACCTGTTTTAGCTTGGGAAACTTCTGGTAATACTGGTTTTTTGAAATTGGGGTCAGCTTTCCAGCTACCAAATGTTCGCTCAATTGAAGCTTTCATTTTCGCAGAATCAAAATCCCCTTCTATTCCCAAAATCATATTATTGGGATGATAATACTTCTGGTAGAAGCTGACCAAATCCTGACGAGTAATATTATCGAGCGACGAATATTCGGGAATGCGAGCGTAAGGACTATTTTCACCGTAAATCAACTTCTTGAATTCCCGTTGTGCAATTCCATCGGGACTATCATTACGACGAGCGATACCACCCTTCATCTGAGTTTTTGCTAGCTCCAACTGACTTTCAATAAAAGCAGGTTGTTGCAATACTTCAGCAAATAAACCAAAAACTTTATCTACATCCTCGCTGAGTGCAGAGAAAGCAGCACCACCAGAAGTATCTCCGATATTAGTTTCTACCGAAGCTGCTCGTTGTTCCAGCATTTGATTAAGTTCTTCAGGAGGATGTTTTTGAGTACCTCCACTACGCATCACCGTACCCGTTAACTGAGCTAAACCAACTTCATTACTTGGTTCAAAGCGAGAACCGGTATGTATCAACGCTCTACCTGAAACTAACGGCAGTTCATGGTTTTCCATCAAATATACTATCATGCCGTTAGAGAGCTGATACCGTTCGTATTCAGGTAGCTTAATTTCACCCACCGGCTCGAATTCCAACTCAGTATAATGCTTCGGTGTATATTTACCTGGTGTTACCTGGGCACGAGCCATTGCACTAGATAAGTCAAAGCTTACCAGCACAAAAGTAAAACACATCAGTAACGAGTAAAGCAATCTTTTCACTTTTTTGTTGTACCTTATTCTTTTAATCTTCATTTTCGCTCTTTGTGGAGAATAGGGAATAGCGGAAATTGCGGTCTTGGGGTCTCCCCAAGTGGAGCAAATTTCCAAGACAGCGGATTGGGGATTGGGGAATGGGAGTAGGAAATAGAGGGGGGAGAGGGGGGAGAGGGGGAAGAAAAAATTAACTCCTAACTACTAACTCCTAACTTCTAACTTTTAACTCCTAACTCTTAACTCCTAACTTCTAACTTTTAACTCCTAACTCTTAACTCCTAACTTCTAACTCCTAACTCCTAACTTTTAATTACCTGGCTTTTTCGGTAATAACTTACCAACGGTGCGATTTTCTGATACAAAGGTTTCTTTAGCTACGCGCATCACATCTTGTGTGGTTACGGCTTCAATTTTTTCTAATTGTGCAAACAAATTCTTCCAAGAACCGGTTTTGACTTCATATTCTAATAGCTGCTGTGCCATACCCATATTGGAATCTAGGGAACGCAATAATCCAGCACGAGCATTGGTTTTGACTCTTTCTAATTCTTTTCGAGAAACTGGTTTTGTTTTCAAAGCTTCGATTTGTTGTCGTAATGCTGCTGCAACTTCATCAACGCTACGTCCTGGAGATGTCAAAGCATAAAACAGCATTAGATTTGGATATTTATCTCCGGGAAATCCACTAAATCCTTGAGCAGCTAGTGCTAATTGCTTCTCTTCTACTAAAGATTTATAAAGCCGGGAAGTACGTCCATCACTGAGTAAACTGCCGATAATATCGTAAACTGCATTGTCTGGATGGTTGAGGCTTGGACGGTGATAACCTTCTAAATACCAAGGCTGAGAAGGTAGATTTAAGGTAAATTCTTTTTCTTGCGTTTGTTTTGGTTCTACTGCAAGTTTTTGTTCTGCTTCGGGTCTAGCTTCATAGCGACCGAAATAGATAGCTGCAAGTTTTTTGACTTCAGCAGCTTGAACATCTCCTACAACAGCAACTGTAAGATTGCTCGGTACATAATGCGTCTTGAAAAATTGCTGTAAGTCTTCCGTTGTCAAATTGCGGATATCTTTTTCATAGCCAATTACCGGACGCTTATAGGGATGTTTTTCAAAAGCAGTATCGTTGAATTTTTCAATCATTTGTCCGATGGGGGAATTATCTACCCGCAACCGTCTTTCTTCTAAAATGACATCTTTTTCCTTATAAAACTCCCGTCGTAATTCTGGATTAAGAAAACGTTCGGATTCGAGCGACATCCAAAGTTCTAACTTATTGGCAGGAAAGCTGTAAAAATATTTGGTAGCTTCAGCAGAAGTTGTAGCATTTAAGCCTACACCCCCCGCTTGTTCGACAATTCGACCAAGTTCGTTTTGCTTTACCGTATTATGAGCTTCCTCTTCTATCTTTTTAAACTCAGCTTCGAGTTGAGCAACTTTATCTTTTTCCCCAGCTGCTTGTGCTTGCTTAACTTGCTCTGCTAATTTATCTAATCTTTCGAGTAACCTTTTCTCTTTAGCGTAATTCTTAGTACCAATTCTATCCGTACCTTTAAAAGCTAAATGTTCTAAAAAGTGGGCAATACCAGTCTTTCCATCGGGTTCATCAACGCCACCGACATCAGCATAAGTAAGGAAAGAAACAACTGGTGCTTGCGGTCGTCGTAGAACAATGAACTTCATCCCATTATCTAGTTTAAACTCCGTCAAATTTTCAACGACCCTATCTAAATAAGGTTGAATGGAAAATTGATTTGATTGAGAAGTTGGAGCTTTATTGTTGGTTTGAGCAAATGTAGCTCCTGGTAAAAACTCCCAACAGAAGATGAAAGCTAACAATAGCGCAAATAGCCGACGTAAGAAATTTCCCATATTTTTCCTTTTAAACTGTACAAGAGTAACCTGTGGAGGCAATCTTCGAGAATTGAACATTTTTACATCTCTCGCATTTCAAAACAACGGGATTATTATGCCTTTAGCTTCACCATAACCTCATATATTTCCATGCTGACCTACTCCTAACAGTCATGTTCAGAAGCATTATGGTTCCAAGGTTAAGCTGTTTTATTAACTAACCCTCTTATTGACCCGCAAACAACGTATTATAAATTAGCAATTATTGGATTGTCTTCCAGGTAAATTTAAACTTACTCATGCAAAGTAAATTCTCAAGCCTTAATCTTATATTAAAGATTTGCGACTTATAGTACTTAATTGAGACAATAATGCTACAGATGCAGTTCCGGAAAACTCACTAAAAATTATTGACATGCGAGCTTTTAAATCTCCTCCCCCAGAAACACAGACACGCGATCGCATTTTGCAAGCAGCACAAAAACTGTTTGCGTCTCGTGGGTTTGACGGTACTACGACCCGTGACTTAGCGCAAAAAGCAGGAGTTGCTGAAGGAACATTATTCCGTCACTTTTCTAATAAAAAAGCAATTTTGGTTGAAGTTGCAACAGCAGGTTGGGTAGAAATTCTTACTGATTTACTCACAGAATTGAGTGAAATGGGTAGTTACAAAGCTGTAGCTCAAGTCATGCGTCGTCGGATGTGGAATTTACAAAAAAACGCCGACATGATGAAAGTCTGTTTCATGGAAGCGCAATTTCATCCCGACTTACGCGACCGGATTCAAAAAGAAGTTATCGATAAAATGACCGATGTAGCCGAAGCCTTTTTCCAAACAGCAATGGATAGAGGAATCTACCGGAAGACAGATGCGAAACTCGTAGCACAAGTGTTCCTAGGAATGTTTGCCGTAGCAGGCTTTTCTCACAATACCCTTATGGAACCCGATGCATCTCCTCAAGAAAAACAGAAAATGGCTGAAGGATTAGCCGATATATTTCTTAACGGTGTACTAGAAAAAGATTCGGAGAAAAGTTAAGAGTTAGGAGTTAGGAGTTAGGAGTTAGGAGTTAAGAGTTAGGAGTTAGGAGTTAGGAATTCCAATTATTTAATTTTTCTAACAATCATAAATAAAATATTTATTTCCTACTCGCTACTTGCTAAGCTGTTGTGCATTTAAATTGTATATTTGGACGGGCAGGGATGCCCATCCCACAAGAACTTGACATTTTTTGTTTATTTAATTGAGATGCGTTTTAACTTACTTGCTACTTGCTACTTGCTACTCTCTATTCCCTATTCATTGATAATTGTTAATTGTTCATTGATTTCGCATCCTGAACCCATTGCTGTACTTTCTCAATTGCAGGACACAAATCTCGTCGTTGTAGGGTAGCCACTTGCAAACGTAAAATTTGTTTGTGCAAACGATGGGGAGGAGTATTTTTCAACTGCATTACCGAAGCAATACCAGCATGAAGCAATAACCCACAATACTCTATTCCTACACTTTTGATTCGAGCTAAATCCGCTAAAGCAACCCATTTATTTACATGCTGGACATGAACCTGTAGTTTCTGTGCCAGTATTAACTTTTCTTGCAACGTTTTTCCTTGTTTCACAAGAGTAAGCGTACTTGTAAAACCGTTATTTTTCAAATTATCAATTTCGTCTTGACTCAATCCTGGTAATTCTTCAATCAACCAGTTTTTCTCTTTAACACCACTTACCTTAGCTTTCGGTTTAGGAAACATATCAGTGAACAGTTATCAATTAACAATTAACAATTATCAATTATCAATAAAAAGTTAGGAGTTAGGAGTTAAAAGTTATTAGTTTAAATTTCTCCTTGTCCCCTAGTCTCCCCATCTCCCCATCTCCCCATCTCCTTGTCCCCATCCCCAATTCCAAAATCATGACAGTAACTCATACTCCCAATTCTCTAGCAAATACTTTACGTCTAAGACGAGAAAAATTAGCTAATTTAATTAACTTTCCAGTAGTTTTATGGTCTGGAAGTCCTAATTCACGAAACTTTGCAGCTAACATTTTTCCCCATCGTCCTAGCAGTCATTTTCTATATTTTGCTGGATTACCTTTAAAAAATGCTGCGATTCGCTTGGAAGCTGGAAAACTTCAATTATTTATGGATAATCCCGCACCAAGTAGCGCACTTTGGCACGGAGAAATGCCATCTGTTGGTAAAATTGCAGAACTTATTGGTGCTGATGAAGCTTTCCCGATGGCTGAGTTGGAATCGCACTTAGAAGGTGTCGCAACAATTGCTGTACAAGATGCAGCTACATGGACGCAACAGTCACAGGTTCTAGATAGATGGGTTTTACCGCAACGTCCACCTGAAAACATAGATTTGGAATTAGCTAAAGCAGTCGCTCAATTACGTCTGACTCATGACGAAGCTGCTTTAAATGAAATGAGACAAGCTGCTGCTGTGACTGTAG
>JBCBHT010000002.1:0-101883 GCA_038525335.1 Cyanobacteria bacterium J06621_15
TTTGCTATAATTGATATAGTTTTGATAAATACGGATATTGACAAAAATTGACAAAATAACTGTTGTATAATAGTGATTTTATTCCTTTTCCGGTAGAAGATTATTTATTTAATTAGAGGGGGAAGAGTGGGGAGAAAGGGAAGAGGGGGTAGAAAACAAGAATTTTTAATTTTTATAAGTAATTTTAGAGTGGTAGAGGAGTAAGAATTAATAGTTAAAAATTAAAAGTAGAAAATTTAAACTTCTCTCCATCTCTCCCAATCACCAGTTACCAACTAGCAAATTTCAACTAAAAAGTATTTTGTTGAACTAGTCCAATAAGCTCAAACCGCAATAAACTGATAATTATTGTGGACTGATGGTGCTATGGCTGAAAGTTTCAAACTGCCGCGATGGTTAAGTTTTGGATTAGCTTTTCCGTTGTTTATTCTGAATGCTTGGGTATTGCTCGGGGTAATAAAATATCTTCAACCCTTGGTAAATATAGTTATTGCTGCGACATTGTTGGCATTTGTTTTAGAATATCCCATTGGTTTTTTACAAAAGCGAGGAGTAAACCGTAATTTAGCAACAGCAGGAGTTTTGCTGCTAGCGCTGATAATATTTGTTGGTTTAGGGATTACAGTTTTACCGTTAATTCTCGACCAGGTAAACGAACTGGTTAATATATTGCCGACTTGGATTGATTCGGGAACGCAACAGTTACAAACCTTTCAAAATTGGGCTGCTACACAACAGCTACCGATTAATCTTAGTGGTTTACTTCCGGATATTCTAAATAAACTATCCAATCAAATTCAAAGTTTGAGCGGTAGTATTATTGGTTTAGCATTCGGTACAATCGGCAGCGTTTTCAATATTTTGCTGACCATTGTCCTTACCTTGTACATGATTTTAAATGGCGATCGCCTTTGGGAGGGGATATTAAAATGGTTTCCTGCTCGCATTGGTAAACAGGTCAGCGAGTCATTGAGTGAAGACTTTCAGAATTACTTTATCGGACAAGCAACATTAGCGACTGTTTTAGCAACTGGATTAAGTTTGGCTTTTGTAGCGTTGAGAGTTCCATTAAATTTATTATTTGCATTGGTAATTGGATTTTTCGCCTTATTTCCTTTTGGTACTGGTATAGGAATAACAATAGTAAGTTTATTGATTGGATTGAAGGATTTTTGGTTGGGAATCGAAGTTTTAACAGTAGCAGTAGCAATTGACCAATTTAACTATAATTTTGTCGCACCGCGTATTTTGAGTAAATTTACAGGTTTGAATCCAGTTTGGGTCGTAATTTCGTTATTGATTGGAGCGAAGTTGTTAGGAGTGTTGGGATTATTAGTTGCGATTCCCTTGGGTAGCTTTATTAAAAGCGTTGCTGATAGTTGGAGGGATGGGGAATTTAATCTTGTTGATAAAAAAGAATTGGATGAGACTGAATTAAAAATTTTGGGTAATGAGAATCAATAATGTCCGAACTTACAGAAACTTTAAAACGAATTTCGATTTGGATAGAAAAACATCAATATAGAAGAAAATGGAAAAATTGTACCTGTATTAGCTCCGGGTTTAACTCGTGAAGAAATTGATATCAAAGTCAAAGATATGCCATTTCAGTTATCGGAAGAGATATATCAACTTTATCAATGGGCTAATGGTGCTGATAAAAGAGGAAGTAGCTTTTACAGCAAAATTCAACTTAATCAAGTGTTTGAGGATATAAAATTACATGCTTCGTTTTGGGTTTATCTATTTTCACCTTTAGAAAGTGCATTAGAATATGCTATCGATTCGGAAGTAGACCAAGGTAAATATAGACTTATGATATTCTCCAAGGAAAATCGTTATAATTGTGCGCTTGTAGACCAAGAAAAAAGATATAGCTCTCCAATTGTGGATGATATCGGCTTAATTGATGACCATTTATATCCCAGCGTCACAGATATGATGATTAAATATGCTAAGCAAATGGAAGATGGATATCTTTGGTTTGCTTAAAAGATTTATTTAAGACTCGTGAGGAGATAAGACTTAAATCAAATAAAAGTTATATCTAGCTATACCTATAATAAAAATGCCATACAGTGATTTCAGTCTCAGAAAAGTTAAACAAGATTTTAATTTAACGATTGTTGAGCAAAATACTTTCTTAGATAAGATTCAACCACAGCAACCAAGTCCGTTTCTAGCTGAGTTTATCAACAAACATTTACCGTTAGCTTTAGCTTTAAATACTGAAAAAGCTAGGTCAGAAATGTTAATTTGTCCAATTTTACTAGAACTTAAAGAAATTTCAACATCTTCTATCAGCTTATTTTCCGGGAATGATTTTACAGTCGATACATCCATTGGACTTTCCGGAGTTTGTGATTTCTTAATTAGTCTTTCTTCAGAACAACTTTTTTTAGAAGCTCCAGTAGTAATTATAGTAGAAGCAAAAAAAGAAGATTTAAATGGTGGTTTGGGACAATGTGTTGCCGAAATGATAGCAGCACAAAGATTTAACGAAAACAACAATAACCCTATTCCAATTATCTACGGTACTGTTACGACTGGCGACCGTTGGAAGTTTCTCAAAATTGAAAATCAAACCGTAACTATTGGATTGATGGAATATACTCTTCCACCGTTAGAAGAAATATTGGGGATTTTGGCGAGTTTTATCAGAACCTAAGATTTCCTTTTTCTTTCCTATTATCAATTTTTAAGTATTTCTGATGAAGTTCCGAAGAAGAATGTGTACCCAATCGTGATAAAATACTCTCAGGAAATAAAATTTGACTAAATCATTATTTGAAGTCAAAAATTTCCTCTTGTAGCTGGTAAAAACGGCGACATAAATAGGGAGCTTCTCGAAGGCTAAATTTTTTTTAATTCGAGCGGCAAACATCTAACCTACGCATTTTTATTTATGTTGAAAACAAGCAGGTTAAGTGTTTGCTGCTCAGGGTTGGCTATCTCCCGCCGCTTCTAAAACCTATTTTCAGACTGCCTCAACCTGCTATTACCAGGTTTTACTCTCTTTACAAAATATTTTACCATGTAAATGAACCGATTATTTCCCTAAATAACCATTATTTGAGATATTTTTTTAGCTAGCATAATCTCAGAAAACATCAGATAATTTACATTTCTTAAAATCTAATTTTCAAGCTCCTTAATAGTTGCCTTTATTTATGCTTGGAGGTTTTTAATGCTCGGGTTTTAATCCCTACTTATAAATAGTGAATCTCTTAACCCAAACTCAAGTTAAATATTTTCGCAACTAAATTGTTTAGCTGATATACGGGAATAATTTGAATATCGTACAAGCAATCCATTATTTTGGATTAAAATTTACCAATGTCCAAAAATCCAACCATTACCGAATTGACACTCCTTCAAAAAGCATTAATTCCACAATATCGAGAAAAATGGCTCAACATTGCTCGCTCAACTCAGAGGATTGATAAAGAGAAAGCAGCAGAATCGGTAAAAGCAGCTTTTGAATTAGTTAACGAAACCGAACCAAAAATCTTTTTCTTTGACAGCATTTTTTCCGCAATCAACGAATATAACGATAACGAGGATTTGATTTGCTTTGGTCTAAACGATAATTTATTCCAAAAATTAAGATTTCCGTTAATTCTAGATTTTAATCAAATACCAGAATGGGAATTTTATAATTTCAATCGAATTCGTAATTCATCTGTTAAAGACCCACAAAATTATTTTGAAGGAGAATTATTAGATAAACTGATAATTGATTTAGAAAATGAAATTTATCACTCTTTGGAAGAGCAATGGAATATAACCTACTTTGACTTACTCGAATCTATTGATGAAGAGAAATTTATTCCGATGGATACCCAGAGGAAGTATATCAAATACGATTTACTGATTGCTGAATGTAGTTACTACGACTTTTGTATTTCCGTCTTGGATTATCCTCACGATAAGCAGCGATGGCAGATATTGCAAAACGTCGTGAAAAATTGTCCTTGGTTTTTCCCATTTCAAGGTATTTGCTTTATTTGCGACTGTCCCATAAAATTATCATTCAATCAAGAAAACCGTCTTCATGGAGATGGTCAACCAGCAATCGAACATGCTGATGGTTATAAAGTGTATGCCAATAGTGGTGTGTTGTTACCAGAAAAATACGGTATTACTCCGACATCGGAATGGAGGTCTGAGTGGTTGTTATCGGAAAGAAATGCGGAATTAAGAAGAGTTTTGGTACAGGGAGTTGGTTACAATCGGATTTGTGAAGAATTGGGAGCAGAAGAACTAGATTCCTGGGAAGAATATAGTTTATTCAAAATTAAGAATTATATTGAGGTTGATGAATGGGGTTCAGAAAATGATAATGAACCGATGCATTTATTAAAGATGACCTGTCCGAGTACGGGACATATTCACTTTTTGAGAGTTCCACCAAATATAGATTCAGCAAAAGAAAGTATACGTTGGGTTAATTGGGGAGTTGACCCAGAAGAATTCGCAGTTCAAACTTGATTAATAACAGAATTCATTTATTTTAAGTTGGGTTAGATAACAAAACCAGTATTGTAGCTATGGTTTGATAATCCAACTCACTGTTCAATTTATTTACTTAAACGTAAATTGAGAATATTCTGAAAAACAAACAGCCTAGACGTTTGCTGCTCAAGAATAAATAGCTTCCCGCCGCTCCTGTAGTTTATTTTTAATTTCGCTCGACCAGTGATTAACAGATTTTACTCTGCTTACAAAATATTGTACCACGTAATTGAAGCGATTTTGATTAGATATTTTCACAACAGAATTTTTGGCTCAGTTTTTAGCTTATATAAGGGAATAATTTGAGTATCGGCTACGAGCAATCCATATAAAGGATTGAAATTTACTAATGTCCAAAAGCCCAATTATTACCGAATTAGCATCTAAGCAAGAAAAACTAGTATCAAAATTTAGGAATAAGTGGTTTAAAATCGCGCTTTCAACGGAAAGGATTGATAAGAAAAAAGCAAAAAAAGCAATTAAAGCAGCTTATCAGTATTTCACTGGAGAATTACCAGAAATAATTTTTGTCGATAGTCCGAAAGCAGCTTTGAAAGAATTATATGATATCGGTTGTGATTACTTAAATTTTTCTATTAAATATAATTTACGACATCCATTAATAAATTATCCATACGAAAGCTTTCATGATATTACTGCTCTTGAAAAAGGAATACAAATAGAAGGAGAAATATCAGATATAGTTTTAGAAAAAAATATAATATATACTCAGTTGAAATATGATGTGGATAAAGAAGAAATTGGGATACCTGACGACGACTATGTATTAAATGGAATTCAAACTGATTTTTTAATTGCTGAATGCTGTTTTTATGATTTCTGTATTTCCGTTTTAAAGCTACCTCACAATCAACAGAAATGGAAAACTTTGAAAAATATAGTTCAATATTGTGGATGGGTTTTTGATTATAAAAGTGTTTGTATTGTATCCAATCGTCCGATAAAATTATGCTTCGATGAATATAATAATCTACATGCTGAAGAAAAACCCGCTATAGAATATGCTGACGGTTTCAAGGTTTACGCTCATCACGGTGTTTGGATTCCAGAAAAATACGGTTCAATTCCTTCACCACAATGGAAATGTCAATGGTTGTTAGAAGAAGAAAATGCTGAATTACGAAGAGTTTTAATTCAATCTATTGGTTACAACCGTATTTGTGAAGAATTGGGAGCGATTGAGTTAGATTATTGGCAGAAATATACTTTACTCAAGATTGAAAATTACACTGAAATTCAAAATACCGAAAATTCTCAGGATAATTCAGAAACGATGCATTTATTAAAGATGGTTTGTCCAAGTACCGGATTTATTCATTTTTTAAGAGTTCCACCCAATATTACTTCGGCAAGGGAAGCTATAACTTGGATTAATTGGGGAATCTACCAGGAAGAATTTGAAATACAAACGTAAATCAAATTTATCTAAAATATTGATGTTGGATTAGGATACCATTAATCGCAATTTCGCTATCTAACCAATAAATCCCGTTTTTTCAAGCATTACTTATAATTCAGGATGAGAAAATTTTGTATTCTTCGGATTATTCCTCTATATTTATACGAAGAAATTTTGTATGAACCGTAAAACCTATCTATAATATCCTCTTTAGTACTGTCTAATTATTTGGATTCAGCTTTCAGCATTGATTACTAAATATAATACCGCTATGTTTTGTTTTGTCGGATTTGTGCAACGCCGGGTTATATTGTTCAACCTATATGCCGAATCCTTCAAATGTGTCCGCTTTCATGTTCCCTAATCGCCAAAAACATATATCATACAAATAAATTAACAGAAATTAACAATGGTAGAACCTCCAATTAAAAAATCCGACCGTAAACCAAAGCCAGAATCTGAAGCGGGTAACGAAACTGCTGCTCAAAGCAGTCCCCAAAAGAAGAGTTTTACTCCTCCAATAAAAAAAGACCGTAAAGACAGAGAGAATGATGAAGGTAGAGACAGAGATAGAGATAGAAGCAAAGGTAGAGGTAAAGGTAGAGGAAGAAAATCCTCTGGAAGAGATGAGGTAAAAGCTGCGGTGAATCCTGCTTTAGCACGTCCTCCCAAGCCAAGTCCACCTCCCGTTAAGGTTGAAGCTGAACCGGAAGAAGTTTCCGAAACTGTAGCAGAAGAACAAGATTCCAATGAAGTAGCAACGGATGAAGCAGCAACGGAAACTGTGGCTGAAGAATCTCAAGATTCAACTCAAGAACAAAATTAACTGAACCTATGCTTTTAATTTTGATAAGGGGGTAGAGAGGAAAAAGGTAAGAGGTAAGGGGTAAGAGGTAAGAGGTAAGAAGTTATAAATTTTTTATTAGAAACTCTTCCACTATTAGCTTAAATATACAAACCTATTACCTTTTGTCCTTTATCTTTGGTTTCTCCTCATTTCTTTATCCGTTCTCCAAATCTGATTAATCTTTCAATCATGGAAAGACGGTTTTCCCATACTCCAGCTTGGTAGGGGTTTTTTAAAGCATGTTGGCGTATTAATATTCTGAATTGAGATTGAAAGCGAGCTAATGATGCTTTTGCTGTTTGTAAGTTGGCTGGGGATGAAGATTCTGCTAGCTGATTTAAAGCATTTTCTAAGATTTCTGCTTGTGTCTTGAATTGTGAAATTCTACTACCAGACATTTTCAACTGCTTGTTCTGTAATAAAAATTCCCATTCTTTTTGTAAGGAAGCGTAACGTAAAGCTGCTGTTTTGTATGGTTGTCGATAGGGAATTGGTTCTTCTTTAACTTGATTACCTTGGGTACTGCTGAAAACTTGCTGTAGCTGCTGGTTCTGTAGATTTTCGGCTGCAAATAATGCATAACCACCTACTGGTAAATCTCTAATTAATTGTAGTTGGTCGAATGCTCCTAGGGTCGGTAAATTTAACAAACGAATTCCAGGAACTAGTAAGGTAGAACCTAATTTTTTCGATACAATCCAAGGCTGTGCTAGTCTACTAAATGTTGGAGTATCTAAAGCGTAAGTCATGGGAACAATTAGGTCGATATCGCCTCTTTTTGCCCAAACTTCCCAATGTTGCTGTAATTTTTTAATCCTTTCTTGTTCTGGTAGAGGAAATACCGCGACGGACATAATTAAATCGGGTTTCTTTTGTCGCATTTTTTGGGAAACTTGAGCGACAAAGCTATTTATTTGTTGGGTACGAAATGCAGTCCATTTTTGCCAAATACTGCGTTGACGTGGTGAAATTTTCTTGGGGTCTACTCCGTAACGCTTTTTAAATAAACTTCTTGCTGCTTTTCCATAACCGTAGCTGCGATTTCTTTGATGGTCTTGGAAAGGATAGCGAATATAGTCTAAATGTAATCCGTCTACGTCGTAGCGAGTTACAATTTCTTCGTATTTCTTTAATAAATACTGTCTCAATTGAGGATTTGCAGGGTCAAAGAATGGTTTATTCTGACCTTGAGGAATCATTTTCCCACGTCTATCGTAACCAGCCCAATCTGGATGAGCAGCAAGCACTGGACCGGGATAGTTGGAATTGATACCCAAAATTTTATTGTGTCGCTGGTTTCCTGCTGCAAAAACCCATACCCAAGCATGGAGTTCCATACCTCTATCATGGGCTAGTTTGACAGCAGATTTTAACGGGTCCCAGTTACGAGTTAAAGGATTTTGCTGAGGTGCTACTTTACTGGGATAAACTGTATAACCTGCATTCACCGTTTCAAAAAATACCGTATTAATTCCTGCTTGTGAAAGTCTATCAAAAACTTTGGCTAGTCCTTGTTCGTTCCTTGCTTTAACGATGGTTCCTCTATCAAGCCAAATTGCTCGAATTTCTGGTTGAGCAAATCGTTTTTTTATTGGAAACTGATTCCATAAAGAATTTTTTGCTGTTGACCATTGTTTCCGAGCTTCTGCATATTTTCTTTTTGCTACTAATTGGGGTAATTTCTGAACGATTTCTTGAGCTTGAGATATCACCTGCTGATTGCTAAAAGTCAATAATCCTGGTTGACTGGATGCAAAATCTGCTGTTTGAGCTTGTAAAGTTTGATTTTCGTTATTTATTGCTGTAACTGCTAAATTTGCGCTTTCAACTCGACCAATTAATTTTAGTAATTCTTGCTGAAGTGCTAAAGTTTCTCTACGATTTATTGGTTTGCGTGAACTGGGTTTGACATTCAGACGTACTTTATCCTGTAAGTTATCTATTGCTTCATCGGACAGTTCATCGGAACGTCTAAAACTGACATTCGGAGTAGGTTTATTAGAAGTAGCAGCAGTAATTTTAAAAGGAGTAGAATTTGAATTTGTTGCAACTGGGGGACTAATAGAACTGGTCGAATTTATCGCAGGTTTTTGAGCAATAGCTGAGGTCGAACATTCAGAATCAGCACCAGGAATAGTTTGAGTGGTATTAGAAGAATTTGTATGACGCTTCAAAGCAGCTGATAACCAAGCGCTGTCTAAGTTGGAATTTGCAGCGCTATCTACTCCCCATCTCCAACCAAAAAAAGTAGACCGTGAAGTAGCTAAAACTGCTGCGGAATTATTCTCTTTTGATTCCCATACTGCTGCTGCTTGACTAGCTGAATTCGGGACTACTACACCACCACGAACTTCTCCAATTAATGTTTTTTTATCAGCCCATCGCTGTAATTTGTCTTTGGAAGGTTGCAATTTTTGAGGTGTATCTAAACTGAATCCCCAATAACCTCCCAAAATATTTTTAATTAAACGACGTACTCCCGGTGCAGATAAACTTCCTACCGGACCGCTTGCAATCACCCTTCCACCTTTACTTACCCATTCTTCCAAACTGATTGCTTGGGAGGGTGACAATTTTTCTACGTTGGGTAAAAACAATACTTTGCGGTTTCCCCAATCACCGGTATTTCTGACTTTATCTAAAGGAATTACGCAGTAATTAACTCCAGCATTTTCGAGACGAGTAGTTATACCTTTCCACTGACTGGAATTTTCACGACTTTGAATTACGCTGATAACAGGTTCGCTTGCTGCTGTTGCAGGTAAAGTATTTAATAAGTTACTAAATAAAGTAACAGCTAAAAACTGATATTTGAAACAGATAAATCCAGTTTTAATAGATTTTAATTTAACTTTTCTGATTCCTTTAACTTGCTTTTTCACTACTAGCTCCCCACTTTGATTTTATATTTTGACGACGGATAATTTTAGCAACGAATATTTTTTACAACTGATAATTTTCCTAACGGATGCTTTCGGATTGACGCTATTAAACTTACCGAAAAAAGTATTTGATAAAAACTTGTAATTTAGTTGAGAATTTATTTTAAAATTATATTTATAGTCTATTTTTTTTCATAAAATTGATTTTATAAAAAACATTGCAAACAATTTATTTCTGAATTTAATAAATATAATGACCCATCAGCTAATAGCAACTAACCACTAAAAAATAACAACTAACAACTAACCACTAACAACTATCTAATACAAACTTCTATTAACTCTTCAACATTTGCGACAGGATAAATTTCTGTATTTAAACTATTAGCTACTTCTTCTACCGTCATATCATCGAGAAAAACCAATTCTCCATGTTTTAACATTACACTTGGAAGTAAAATTCCATCTCCTAAATCTTCACCTTGTAATTTTAAAAGTAAATCGTGACCGGTTAATAAACCCGTAACGCTAATATTTTGTCCCCAATAATCGCTAGATAAAGCTTGCATATTCACACACAAATCTTCAACAGAATTTAACTGTTTGACAATCGGTTGAAAAGCTTGCTCAACTGCATTCCCTACTACCCAAGTCAATTTTCGCTCTGCAACTTTTTCCGGTAATAACTCCCGTGCTGTTTGCAAAAACTCTTTGATAAATAAACGAATCGAACCAACACCATTATCAATTTGTGGATAATCTTCGTATTCAGATTCACATGGTAGTTCCTCACCTGCAATCAAAAACCATTCATCAGCTAACCAAATACAATTTGAACCAACACTTGCTTTTAATTCTTGCTGCAACTTCCGCACTTGAGAAATTACTTCTCGTGCTTTTTCTCTTGTTACCGGTACTAATTCATCCTCTTGAGGACGAAACCGCGTTAAACCCACTGGTACCACTGCTACAGAAGCAACCGCAGGCAATTCTCCGGTATGAAAAGACGCTAAGTCACGCAGAGTTTTTTCTAAGTGTACGCCATCATTGATACCAGGACAAACAACAACTTGTGCGTGAATTTGTAGCCGCTTTTCCTGAAACCACCTGATATTATCAAGAATTTCTCCCGCACGCTGATTTTTTAATAATTTAATTCTTACTTCGGGTTCGGTAGCATGAACGGATACATATAGTGGTGATAATCGCATCTGTTCTATTCTCTGCCATTCCCGTTGTGGTAGATTCGTCAAAGTCAGATAGGAACCGTAGAGAAAACTTAAGCGATAATCATCATCTTTGAAGTAAAGACTAGAGCGTTTACCCGGTGGTTGTTGGTCGATAAAACAAAAAGGACAGCGGTTATTGCACTGAATTAAGCCATCAAAAAGCGCTGTTTCAAACTCTAAACCTAAATCATCATCGTAATCTTTTTCAATTTCAATTTGATGAGTTTTACCCTTCTCATCCAAAATTTCTAATTCTAAAATTTCATCAGCGCACAAAAACTGATAATCAATCAAATCGCGAGGATTCACACCATTAATACTAACAATTGCATCACCTACCTCAAATCCAATTTCAGCACCAATAGAATCCGGTAATATTTTTGTAATACGAGCGGGACTAATATTCATAATTAAAAGTTAGGAGTTCGGAATTAAGAGTTAAGAGTTAGGAGTTAGGAGTTAGGAGTTAGGAATTAAGAGTTAGGAGTTAGAAGTTAGGAGTTATGAGTTAGGAGTTAGGAGTTAAGAGTTAGAAGTTAGTTGTTGATAATAAGCTCTAAATCTTTTAATTTGTATTTTATATAGGAATCCTAATTGAATCTTGCTAGTTATACTGATAATCAAACTTTTGTAGAGCAAGCTTTGAATAAAATTATTTTTTCAAAAATCTGCGGAGGAGTCCTATAGTAGTAATAAAAGCTTTGTATTTCCGTTATATCCACCTCAACAAAATATAAATTATTTTTAAGGTCGCTGAAGAACACCAATCAAAATTGAAGCCTGATTATTAAACCTTTGACCTTTGACCTGTAACCTTTAATATTTGCATAGCACTATGTACATTTATAATTATTGCTGTATCGTCATCCAAAATTGGAGGTTCGATATCAACAATATCCTACATCCTTGTCGAAATAATCAATCAGAAAATAAAATTAATTTGAAACTATTTATTCAAAGACTACTGTAATTATCCCAATTCCTAACTCTCAACTCCTAACTCCTAACTCCTAACTCCTAACTTCTAACTCCTAACTCCTAACTCCTAACTCCCTACTCCTAACTATTCTCCAGAAACCCCGCAGCAATCCCACTTAATATAACGATTCCGAATATCAATCTATACCACACAAATACCCAGGTACTTTGAGTTTTCAAGAAACGCAGCAAACTCGCAATAGCTAAATAAGAAAATACTGTTGAGGAAATTATTCCTGCTGATAAGGAAACTATTTGACTTCCATCAACCCCTGCTGCAAAAAACGCTTGTAGCTGAACTAATCCGGCTATGGAAATTGCGGGAATACCAAGTAAAAACGAAAATCTGGCTGCGGTTTCTCGTTCTAGGTTTAAAAATAATCCTGCTGTTAAGGTCGAACCCGAACGAGAGACACCGGGAATCAGCGCTAAAGCTTGAGCGACACCCATTAATAACCCATCTAACATTACTAGGTTTTCAAAGTCTCTGCGACGCTTGCTGATTTTTTCTGCTAACCCCAGAAGTATTGACATCACTATCGAAGCAATTGCGATCGCGTTCATACTTCGCAATGGAGAGCTATCAAAATCTGGTACAAAAATTTTGATAATAATTCCGCATAGCAATATCGGTAAAGTGCCAAAAAGTATACCTACACACAAACGAAAATCAAAGTCCATGTAGTCGGAAAGAGCCATTGCTCTGGAAGCACTTTTAAAAATTCTAGATAAATCTTTCCAGAAAAAACACAGGACTGCTGCAATACTTCCTAATTGAATCACTGCACTAAAAGCTACTCCTGGGTCTCCCCATCCAAGAGCTACCGGAACAGCTTTTAAATGAGCGGTACTGCTGATGGGAAAAAACTCTGTTGCACCTTGTACAAATCCTAAAAAAATTGCTTGCCAAACCTTCATGTTTTGTATTCCATCAATTGCGGAATCAGGTTGGTTGGCTAAAGTTTTGAACGGATGTATGCTAATGCTGAATATGGCAGATGCTATAGTTAAAAACCAGAATAATTGACGTTGTGAAAAAGTCTGTATTATTCCCGCAATTGAAACAAAAGCAAACCTTTGTATTTCACGAAGCTTTTTGTCATTATTCATCACAATCTGCCAGTTACTAGTTGTTTGTTCAAGGCTTAATTAAAGGTCAAAGTTTTAAGAATTAATTTTTAATATGCTTCAACCCAATTCCCCGTCTTGGAAATTTGCTCTACTTGGTGAACCCACCCCCATGCGGAGGTTCCCTCCGTTGAGGGGAGTGGTGTTAGCGCAGCGTCTCCGTTCAGCTTGCTGACCCGTTAGGGTAAGGAGATACCCGGAGGGGGAGACCCCAAGACCGCAATTTCCGCAATTACCAATCCCTAATTACCAATTACCAATTTCTATATCTTGCACAAACAGCTAACAGACTCAAGACTACGACAATACAAACAGTTATCAGTTGTTCACCGGTCGGGTGTGGATCATCAATGAAAAATTAATTAACTCCTAACTCCTAACTCCCAACTCCTAACTTTTCTTAAGCATTTTCAAGTACACCAAAATATAATCCAGCTAAGATAGCAATTCCAAATATCAAGCGGTACCAAACGAATATCCAAGTACTTTTGGTTTTAAGAAATTCCACTAACCAAGCAATTGCTAAATAAGAAAATACTCCGGATGATATTACACTTGCTATCAAGGTAAGAATTTGGGAATTCTCTACTCCAACTTCTAACAAATCCTTAAGTGAAATCAATCCAGCTAAACTAATTGCGGGAATTCCTAACAAAAAGGAAAATCTTGCTGCTGTTTCCCTTTCTAATCCCATAAATAATCCTGCTGTCAAAGTTGAGCCGCTTCTCGAAGCTCCAGGTACTAAAGCCAAAGCTTGAGCGCAACCCATTAATATCCCATCACCCATCGTTAATTTATCAAAATTGCGCTGTCTGCTGCCTTTCATTTCTGCTAGTCCCAGCAATATACCCATCACAATTGAAACAACCGCGATGACTCCCATACCCCTAACAGCATTTTCATAAAACTCTTCAAAAATAATCTTGAGTAAAAGCCCCAAAATCACTATCGGAAATGTTCCGATGGCAATTCCCAAAGCAATGCGGAAATCAGTATCTCGATAATCTTTACGTCTAATAGCGATATAGGCACCAGTAATAACTCTTGTCAAATCTCCCCAAAAGTACCAAAGTACAGCCACAATACTACCTAGCTGAATCACCGCACTAAAAGCTGAACCTGGGTCTCCCCAACCCAATGCTACCGGTACGGCTTTTAAATGAGCGGTACTACTGATGGGCAAAAATTCTGTAGCACCTTGGACAAAGCCCAAAAAAATCCCCTGCCATACGTTCATTTGCGAAGCCCCATCAGCAGCAATACTCGCATCCTGACTCAGAACTTTTAATGGAAATGTCGCTACTGATAAAACCGCACTTCCAACCATCAACAAAGGAAATACCAAACGTCTGGATACAGCCATGAATACACCTATCTACCAGTAATTACCAACGATTACACTTTCAACTGATTTTGTATTGTTCTCAGGAAAAAATACGGCATTTAAGCATTCATTCCTGCCTAAGCCGAATTGTGAAGCCCAATTCTCGCTACAGCATACCTGTAAACCTCACTTTATTCTCTGTGTTTTTTTTAAAGATTTCATAGTTGACTACAATTAGGTTATTATGACTATGCCCCCCTAGGGGATACGATTTATCCATCAGAGGTTGATAGAAGACCTTAAGAAAAGTTAATCTATGTAAAGAATATTAAAATTTTGATTAATAATACGTTGTATTCATATACAGTTTTTAACCCCGTGACTCAAACAGTTGAAAGACTCGAATCCCTTGAAATCAAATCTATAGCCAAGCAAAAAGTGATAAGCACGGTAATACCCTTACAAGAGAAGAAAAATGAGAAAAATAAACCTTTTTCTACTCCTCCCTTATCATCTATATTTCGCGAGGTAGCATCTCGAAAAGCATTACTGGTATTTGCTGCTGCGGTATTTCTCGTATCGGTACCTGTATTTATCGAAGCACCTTTGGTAAGACTGCTGCCGTGGTTGAGTGTAGCTTTGACTGTGGGATGGATATGGTTGAGTAAATTATTGATGTCGCGAAGGACAACCTATATCTGGGGTGATTTACTTTTAGGTTTCAGTTTGACTTGGTTAGCTGGTTCCATATATTGGGGTTGGTTGCGTTGGGAACCTTTATGGCATTTACCTATAGAGTCAATTGGTTTACCGTTTGCTTTTTGGTGTTTACATCGCAATTGGGGCAAAATCGGTAACTGGTTTTATTTTGGCTCTTTGCTCGGTACCGTCTTAACCGACATATATTTTTACATTGTGGATTTGATACCCTACTGGCGGCAGATAATGTTTGTAGAGCCAGAAGCAGCTTCACCAATCTTAAAAGCAGCACTTTCACAAGTTCAAACACCATATGGAGTTGTCTGGGCGGTTGTTCTAGCTGTAGTTTTATTAAGTGTGGGGATTATACCTCTAAAATATAAGCAGCTACACTGGTATGCTTTTAGTGGAGCAGTTTTGAGTACGATTTTGGTCGATAGCTTATTTTTAATTGCTGCTTTTGCAGCTTAACTTTGATTAATACGCTTTTCTAATGACTGCCATAGCTTGAAAAGTATTTTTAGCAAAAATCTTGCTCTAAATCCTTGCAAGTAAATATTAGATATATTGATAAGCTATATATTAGTTTTTGATAACTGCTGTGTTTGAATTAAGCTACTTACTACAAATATCTGTCGTTTACGCACTCTCTGTAATAAACGACATTTAATTAGGATTTAGCTTAAAACTCTGTGTTAGTTCGATGGAAAGAGGTAGAAAATCGTGAAACGATTGGCGCATTTAGTAACAGTATTTAGTTTGATAATCGGATTTTGGGGATGGTTAGGTTCCCATGGAGTAGCCCAAGCAGTAAATTTAAATGAATTTGCTGTTAACAATGCTCCTGTTTTTGCAATTGATTCATCCCGAGTGTTGCGAAATCGTGCAGATGCAAAACTTGCAGATGTTTACGGTGACAAAATTGATTTGAACAATACCAATATAGGAGCTTTTCAGAGATATAGAGGACTATATCCCACACTCGCGAAGAAAATAGTCTTTAACGCTCCATACGATGACGTAGAAGATATTCTCAATCTTGATGGTTTGAGCGAAAGACAAAAACAACGGCTACAAGATAATATGGAACACTTTACCGTTAACCCACCAGACGAAATTTTTATTGATGGCGATGAGCGCATCAATAACGGTATTTATAGATAAATAATGCCGGTGGTTAAACAAAATATCGCAATTTTGAATTTGGGCATTTTTGTTTGAAATTCAGATAATCCTCCAAAGGATAACTTTAGAGACGTTGCAGTGCAGCGTCTCTTGATATTATATTTTTGATGAAAAACTCTCGATTTAAACTTTAAAAGTTTGGAAAATATAAATTAAAAATATAGATTATAAATACAAATTTTGACAAAAAATACCCTTCAAAATAAATTTGATGTTTTAGTCGTGGGTGCAGGTGCAGCTGGACTTTACACTGCTCTTTGTCTACCTAAAGATTTGCAAGTTGGTTTAATCACCAAGGAAACTATCTCCTTATCAGCTAGTGAATGGGCACAAGGAGGAATTGCAGCTGCAGTTTCCCCGCAGGATTCCCCGCAATTACACGTTGAAGATACTTTGCGTGCGGGTGCAGGCTTATGCGAGCCTTCCACAGTCAAATTCCTTGCCGAACAAGCTCCCGAGTGCATTCAATCTTTAGTTGATTTAGGTGTAGCTTTTGACCGTAGTGGTTCCGAGTTAGCTCTAACTTTAGAAGCTGCTCATTCTCGTCACCGAGTTCTTCATGCTGCTGACACTACAGGTTCTCGAGTAGTCACAACCCTGAGCGCTCAAGTATTACAGCGTCAGAATATTGAAATAATTCAACAAGCTTTAGCCTTAGATTTATGGTTACATCCAGAAACTGGACGTACCCAAGGAATTAGCCTGTTTTATCAAGGTAAAGTTCGATGGATTAAATCCGGTGCGATAATACTGGCAACCGGTGGTGGTGGTCAAGTTTTTGCCCAAACTACGAATCCAGCTATTAGTACTGGTGACGGTGTGGCTATGGCTTGGAAAGCTGGGGCAATTCTCAGAGATTTGGAATTCATGCAGTTCCATCCTACTGCTTTAACCAAACCAGGTGCTGACCGATTCTTAATTAGTGAAGCAGTACGTGGTGAAGGGGCACACCTGATTGATAATCAGGGACGACGCTTTGCGTTTGACTATCATCCATCAGGGGAATTAGCACCACGAGATATAGTTAGCCGAGCTATTTTCACCCATTTGCAAAAAACGGAAGATGACCCGAGCAGTGCAAATGTTTGGCTAGATATGCGTCCCATTCCTCCTGAAAAAATCCGTCATCGTTTTCCTAATATCGTCAAGGTCTGTCAGCGATGGGGAATTGACGTATTCTCAGAACCTATTCCGGTCGCACCCGCAGCTCACTATTGGATGGGTGGAATCCAGGCAGATTTAATGAACCGTACAAGTATTCCGGGATTATACGCAGTTGGAGAAACTGCCAGTACTGGAGTTCATGGAGCGAATCGCTTGGCGAGTAATTCTCTACTAGAATGTATAGTCTTCGGCGCTCAGATGTCTTGCCTAAAGGTAGAAGAAGATGCTAATTTTGATATCGAGCTTCTATCTGAAGAAATATTTAAAATTACTTCTTTAGATTATGATGAAGAATTAAAATATTTACAAGAATTACGCAGTGAGATACCGCGTTTAGTATGGCAATCCGCTGGAATCTGTCGAGAACAATCCAGTTTGGACAAAGCAATTTCCATTATCGAGTCCCGATTACAAAAATTTGCCGAGCTTGAATTAAGTAGATTTTTATCTTCTCTCAACCCACAAAATTTAGCTTGTTTTGAATCTAACGACGCTCAAACAATGCTGTTAGTTTGGGTACAAGTCAGGAATCTACTCGATATAGCCTATTTGATTCTTAAAAGCGCTGCTTACAGAACTGAGAGTCGAGGAGGACACTATCGTCTTGACTATCCCGAATCAAAGCCTGATTGGCAAGTCCATACGTTAATACAAAATCATGATTGGTGGAAGCAGCCAGTGAATAGCGATTAAAAATTTTCAGATCAATAATCTAAAGCGCTGCATCAGCGAGTACCGCTGCTGTAATAGCTTGAAGGACTTCCAACATTAGAAGGCGGCTCATACCCTTTTGAAACTTTAGAATCATCATCTTGTTTACTTACTCTACTTTGTGCGGCAGGAGTGAAATTTTTAGGAATCTGATGATTTGAATTCAGGGCTGCACCTGCATTTGGGATTAGTAGAGAAGCTCCAATCACAAGAAGTATGGCGCTACCTATCTTTAAGCTATTTTCTATTAAATTATGTGTATTTTTGTAAATGTTCATCAGACAATATACTTAGGTGTATTTAGTGTTTTTAATTATTGGGGTTTGGCTAAAATTGAATTAATGATTTGTCAAACGTGAGATTACTTAAAAAAATAATTTAATTTCAAGAATATACATCTTCAGAGTGAAGACAAATATAAAATTTAAATATCCTCTTAATCAGTGGTAATACCAACAAACCCTCGTCAGCATCTGTCCCTGGTTAGACCTGGGGTGTGAATATACCCATATAGCGACTTGATTACAGAATTTATTCACACTATCTTAAATTTATAAGTGTAATTACGGTGTTGCCTTAACCACAAATACAATAAACGTAATAAATATTGTTTATTGTTTAATCAACTACTTCTAAAGTAATAAATTGTTATCAGAGAAAATAACCAAAAAAGAAAGAATAATCTTGCCAATTTGGCAGTTTGTGACAAAACTTAACATCATCTATTATAGAAGTTAGTAATTACACGTCAATCAAAATACCTATAATCGAAAGATGAAATTTGTATTTCTATCTAAGTCTGTGTAATTAGTCCTACAAGATAGTAAATCCCGATTCCTTATGCGTCTAAAGATATAGAATAAATATGAAAATATATTTGTCTGCGACAAGTGCTATGTATTGCAAGCTTTAGGAATCAAATAACGTCTAAATTCATTTTGCAAATTCATAACGATTTTTTCCCAAACGCTTAGCGCGATACATCGCACTATCAGCTTGTTCAATTAATGCTTCGCAATTATGAGCATTATTTGGATAAATGCTAATACCGATGCTCGCGGAAACTTCAGCATTATGACCTTCTAGAGAAATTGGTTCCATAATGCTTCTGAGAATTTTTTCTGCTATCTTAGCGGCTACTTCAGGCTTAGGAATTCTACGTAAGATGATGGTAAACTCATCTCCACCTAATCGTGAGACAGTATCGCTACCTCGCAAACAGTTATTAAGCCTTTGAGCAACAGTCATTAACAAAAGGTCGCCCATATTATGCCCCAATGAGTCATTAATCTGCTTGAATCCATCTAAATCTACAAATAGTAAAGCAAGTAAATAACTGCTATTTTTTGTCCAATATAAAGATTGACGAAGTTCTTCAGCGAAAGCCTTGCGATTTGGTAAACCAGTAAGAGCATCATGATAAGCGATATAGCGAAGATGGTCTTCTTGAAGTTTCAATTCATTATTGGAACGTTGTAATTCTGCTTCTATTCGTTTACGTTCGGTAATATCGCGAATTACTCCGACTAAAAATAAATTTCCTGCTGCGTCTTTGTGAAGCGAACGCTTGGTAGCAATTAAATGGAGCTTATGATTTTTATCTGTCAACTCTTCTTCTTTCTCTAGAAAATTATGAGTTTTAAAAACATACTCGTCATTTTTTATAAAAGCATCCGCTTCATGTTTAGGAAAAAAATCATAGTCTAACTTATCTATTAATTCATTTTTTGCAAAACCAGTGAGTCTACAATAAGCATCATTTAGTACAATCCATTGATGCTTTTCATTCTTGACAAAAATAGGGTCTGGAACTGTATTTATAACTTGCTTTAAAAACTCTTTAGAACGCTTTAATTCTTCCTGCATATGAGCAATTTGGCTAGTAATAAAAATAACTGAGCCAATATAAGTTATTAATGTAGGAATCAAAGG
The DNA here is from genome assembly GCA_038525335.1 of Cyanobacteria bacterium J06621_15. Classification (GTDB taxonomy): domain Bacteria; phylum Cyanobacteriota; class Cyanobacteriia; order Cyanobacteriales; family Nostocaceae; genus Rivularia. Next base: position 20,015 of record JBCBHT010000002.1, read on the forward strand.
AATCCACCAACCTGCTAAGAATAGTAAATAGGCGTTAATTACTAGTATAAAAGTTAAAACTAATGTCAAAAATAAATTCTGAACTGAGCTTCTAATTCTCCATCTTGTAATTGCTCCTATATAAGCCCAGAGTGCAATCCATAAACATTCTATCGGTTCAGACCATACTCTTAATAGCTGTCTTTCTTGAAGCGATGCGGCGATAATTTCATCAATAAAATAGGCTTGTAGCTCTATACCAGGGATAGGTTTAACTTCAGTCTTCATAAATTTGAACTTACTAGAGTATGGAGTTAACTTCCAGTCTTGTAGGCTAGGTGCAGTAGAGCCAATTAAAACAATACGGTCTTTAAATAAGTCTTCATACAGCTTGGCATTCTTGCCTTCTAACACTTTTTTTAAAGACACAGTGCGGAAACCATAAGATTTTTGACTACAGTCTTTTTTGCAAGCCGGTCTGCCAAAATTAGATAAAAACTGATAGCCACCATCATCAGCATTTATATAGCCACCATCGTATTTTTTGAATTGAATAAATTTAGCTTTACCTAATTGTAAATAATAGGAATTTTCTGCTCGTTTTGGTTCAATACCCTCTGACTGTAAATATGTTTGTGCCAATTTCAAAGCAAAGCTTTGTAAAGGTTTTGATTTTTGATTAACATTAGCATATAGCAATCCACGGCGCACTTTGCCATCAGCATCTACTATCACGGTATTAAGACCGATTTGTTTTTTTTGACTTAATAGTGATTCTACAGTTGTACCGCTCTTCTTATAGCCTGAAATTAATTTTATGCCGGTTAAATTAGGAATTGATTTAATTACTGCTTCAAGTTTCTTACTACCAGGTTCTATTGGTATATTTCTATAAATATTTAAACCAATAGCACGGGGTTGATAAGAATTTATTTTCTGCAATAATTCAGCAACTTTCTCATCAGAAATAGGCCAAGATGGAAGAGAATTTAAAGAATCTTCATCTATGGCTACTATAGTAATTCGTGCGGGAGAAGTTTCAACTGGACGTAACTGAAAAAACTGGTCTAAAGCCGCCCATTCTAGAGGCTGAAATAGCCCTAAGTAGCGTAGCAGAAATACGCAAATAACTACGCAAGAAGCCGTGATTAATTCTCTATGTCTTTTGAAAAGTTTTTGTTGTAGCGCAAAGATAGATTTTCGTAAATCCTTGCCGAGCTTTTTTCCTATTCCCATTATGCGGTTGGGAGAACAATTTTTAGATTGATTGATAAATGACGAGATAATCTTTAATACCATTGAGGTATTAACTATATGTTTTAGCTAGAAGTTTAGTAGAATCTAACCAATCATCTCGATAAAATATTTTTTGATATTTTATTGGATGTACAGTTTGGAGATGTTAAAAGTTCTAGTTGTCTATTTGCACTTCTAGAGGTGTTTTAACCGAGTATAGTTCCCGGACTAAAAGTGATGTACCATTTTTTCAGTAAGACCAAAAACCATATTTGTTTGCGGCAATTTTAGTCCATAAGACTTGATGACAGGGCTGGTATTACCAACTTTTGCTTTTGTTAGAGGATATAATCCAATCAAAAAATCAATTGTGTAAACAATCATCATCACAAACCAGCTAGAGCAATGATTTATAAACCATGACTGCTTGCTAGTACAAGTACTGATACTGCCTTTATAGAATGGTACTTACTAAAACATACTATCGGCAAGTCCTAGTAGTAAATTATATACATCTACTTCGTTCAGTAGAGGAATTTATTTTAGTACAACAGTAAAAAATTATATCTTATTTTTCAAATCTAAAATAATAGTCATATTGTTTAAAAGTCTTCCACATAAAGTGTTTATACGCGTAACTTAATTTTAGGTATAAGTATTTAGGCTGTTGATTTATTAAATTAATGAACTAAAAAATACAAGTATACTTAATTTTGATTTGTGTTGTGCTTTGTAAGCAGCAATATTTTAGGTTGTAAGATAAATTTCTATTGCATCTGAAGATTGGCGAATCTAGAATGCTGCTTTCAAGCTTAGAAAGAAAAAAAGCCAACTGAAATAAACACTTCAGTTGACTTTTTATAGGTAATTTCCAGATATAGAGAGATAAGACTTAAAAATTAGCGATTCAGATAATACTTGAAATTATTTGGACCTTCATATCCAGATAATTCTGCAAGTTTTTGGAGGTTCTGCGCTCCTTGATAGGTCTTACCGTTGATTATCCAAGTTGGATAACTTTGAATTCCAGCAGCTTTACATTCAGGTTTTTGAGCATTGGGGGTATCAGCAGGAGCGCAATCTGTATGAGGAACTTCTTTGTAAGCTTCCTTACCAAATAATAGCTTTTGGTCATGACAATGAGGACACCACCATGCAATATACTCTTTAGCTCCAATTTCTTTGAGGTGACGCGCTAAGGCTATTTCTGCTTCACCAGAAGTAGTGGTAATTTCCCAGCCCTTTCCTGGTTGAGGATTTTCTGTGGGAGTAAAACTAATTGGTATTGCTCCACTCGCATCAGGTGCGTCAACGGCATAAACACCTAATGTACCGATTAACGTTACCATTCCGACAATAATTGCCGTAAAGAAAATCTGTCCCATGTCTTCCCAAGTACGACCAATGATGGTTAATACCAGCATCGTTAAAGAAAACAAAGCTGATGCAATACAGTAGGGACAAACTGTTTTAATTTCGGTAAATAAAACGAACATTAAGTAGCTGCTGAAAACAGTCATGGAAATTGAGCCGATTAGCAAAAACATCCATGTTAAGTTTTCTAGTTTTTGACGCTGTTCTTTGTTTTCTCCCCCCTTTAAAAGCAAAGGTGCAAGAGCAAAGACCAGCATACTAAAATATGCTAAAAATCCAAACAAAGCTAGTGGCTGTCCGAGAACATCAGCCCAACGGCTGGACAGAACAGCATTACAACCACCAGGAGTACCCGCAGTAGAAGCTGTGCAAGCGGCTGCTCCTCCAGTCAACTTGACTATGGTTAAATAACCAGTGACTAAAGCACCACAAGAAGCAATTCCAGCAATTAGCAAACGCGAGAAGCGATGAATCCAGGGAGTAGAACGACGACGAATCATAAGCTAAAACATTATTAATTGGGATTAATAAATCGAAAATGGGGAATAAATGTAAGACCTATTATTCTAAATCTATATACAGTTTGATAGTTAAAATCGGATTGCTACAACTTAATTTAGTCAAAACTTTTATTAGCTGCAAGAATCCGGAATTACTTTTAGGTTAACTAGATTTGAAATAAATGTCCCTCAAGCATCCCAAAAATTAATTCAATCAATCGAATATTATTGTTATTGAATTCTTTGATAACTACTACAAATGCAAACAAGCATTATTCCCAATTTCCGCATTTAAGAATGTAGCTTGAATGAACTAACTGATTCAGTTTGGTTTTCGCTTGTGGAGTTAAAATTGTGCCGAGCAGCTTCTACAAACTGACTGACACGAATCGGGTCAATTGTTTGGTCGCGGTTACCATGGCGTTTTAGAGAACTCGAAACTATTACACCATTAGCAGCTTGCATCAGTGTAGCAATATTATCCCAACTTGCTCCACTGCCAACAAATACTGGAGTACCTTTGGCTGCTCTCGATGCTAATTCTAAGTCCTCGGAATTGGGAGGGTCACCCGTAGCCCAACCTGATAAAATCACTGCATCAGCCAACCCACGCTCAATGGTATCTTGGACGGCAGTAGTCAAATTCACCGAACCTAAAGGACGAGCATGCTTTACCAAAACATCCGCTAGAATTTTCACTTCGCTGCCCAATTCTCTACGGTATCTTAATAGCTGATGGGCTTCTCCTTCAATTAATCCTTGGTCTGTAGCCATTACCCCTGTCAAAACATTAACGCGAATGAACTGCGCTCCAGTACAACTTGCGATAGCAATCGCACTTCTACTATCGTTCCGCAAAACATTTAGTCCAATGGGTAAAGTCACGAGATTTTGTATGCGCTGTACTACAATGGTCATCGCGCTTACAACTGCTGGGTCTACCTGATTTTTAGTAAATGGTGCATCAAAAAAATTCTCAACAATAATACCGTCAATTCCGCCGCTAACAAGGGCGACTGCTTCTTGCTCGGCACGGTCGATTACTGTTTTAAGGCTACCTCCCCAACGCGGTGAAGTAGGCAGCGGTAACAGGTGAACCACACCAATAATCGGTCTTCTTGTTTTAAATAACTGATATAAATCCACGTCTTTTTTTTTTACGGACTCTATGTGGTTTCCCGAACGGATAACTTGCAGAGTGACTAGTTGTACTAAACCCTATATCCCCTTATGTATCCTGTTTAACAGGCAGAAGTCGCAAATACCGGGCGTAAAGTCTGGTAAAGGAGCTAAGCCAGCAAAGGGCTATTGTTATCTACAAGCTTGATTTAACCAAGCAAAAAACACACGAAAACTATTTTACCTGGATTAACGCTATCTCTCGATTCAAGACAAACAAATTTCCCCAATCATTATCATTTATGTGTGTAGAGCAAGCTAATAATCTCATGTAGTCAAATACTTCTCCGAAAAAATGTAAAATACCTCCTCCTTCGGATGTAATTTGGCAAAAAAGATTTCATAAGATATGTTAAGATAAAATATGAAACGAGAGGAGTCTGCCGCTCGCTTTACAGCGGCTTGCAACTTCACATTTAACAATGTTAGTTTGCAACGGATACAGGCAATCGTTCGGGAAAGGGGTAAAAAAAGCCGCTGATTTAAGCGTACTCAGCCTGCGATTTCCTTTAGGGTAGCGACTTCTCTACACAAACTGACTTCGGTCAATTGCTTCCTAACGAGTAAATCAGTATTGTAGGGACTGAGGTAATATAAAACACCATATAAGATATGTAAAACAAGATTTAGAGTAGTCTGAGCAGTAGTGAAAAACTATTTAATAGTCTATGTAAAACTGGTTATAGATAGGTATGTTATAGCACAATGTCTTTCATGCATTGCAGAGAAAAGACTCTAGTTTGTTACTAATTTGTGCGGATGCAGGCATAGTAGGATAGAAGCTTGAAGTTTTTGCAATTCTTGCGGAGTGGCAGAATTCCTTAACTTGTAAGTCACTAATTAAGACATTTAACTCGAAACAGCAAAATTTCTTTTATAATATGGGTGATAAGCCAACAATTGCAATTTCTCACCTAGGCTGCGAGAAAAACAGAATTGATACAGAGCATATGCTCGGTCTGCTAGTTGAAGCGGGTTATGGCGTAGATAGCAATGAAGAGTTAGCGGATTACGTTATTGTCAATACTTGTAGTTTTATCGCAGCGGCACGAGAGGAGTCTGTTAAAACCTTAGTAGAATTGGCAGAGGCTGATAAGAAGATAGTAATCACTGGCTGCATGGCGCAGCATTTCCAAGAACAACTGTTGGAAGAGTTGCCAGAAGCAGTAGCAGTCGTAGGTACGGGCGATTACGACAAAATAGTAGATGTCCTACAGCGAACCCAGCTTGGCGAACGTGTCAAGCAAGTAAGTGCCGAACCTACTTTTATTGCCGATGAAACAACGCCTCGCTATCGGACTACATCAGAAGGTGTAGCTTACTTAAGGGTTGCTGAAGGGTGCGATTACCGCTGTGCGTTTTGTATAATTCCTCATCTTCGAGGAAATCAACGTTCGCGTACTATTGAATCAATTGTTGCTGAAGCAGAGCAGTTGGCATCTCAAGGAGTACGGGAGATAATATTAATTTCTCAGATAACTACGAATTACGGTATAGATATTTACGGTAAACCCCAGTTAAATGAGTTGCTTCACGCTCTGGGTAAGGTGCATGTACCTTGGATTAGGATGCATTATGCTTATCCAACAGGGCTAACCCCAGATGTAATAGCAGCAATAAAAGAAAACAATAATGTTTTACCTTATTTAGACTTGCCATTACAGCATTCCCACCCTGAAATTCTTCGCGCTATGAATCGTCCTTGGCAAGGACAGGTTAACGATAAAGTTATCGAGAATATAAAGCGAGCATTGCCAAATGCAGTGTTACGAACGACCTTCATAGTGGGTTTTCCTGGCGAAACGGAGGAGCATTTCAAGCACTTATGTGAATTTGTCGAGCGTCATCAGTTTGACCATGTAGGTGTTTTCACTTTTTCACCGGAGGAAGGAACACAAGCGTACAATCTACCACAACAATTGCCGCAACAATTAATGGATGAGCGGCGAGATATATTAATGCAGATTCAACAGCCAATTTCTTGGAAGAAGAATCAACAAGAGATAGGTAAAACTGTTGATGTACTGATTGAGCAAGAAAATCCCATACGGGGAGAGCTAATAGGTCGTTCTAGTAGATTTGCTCCGGAAGTAGACGGACAGATATATGTTCGTGGTGAAGCAAGTTTAGGTAGCATCGTCAAGGTCAAAATTAACGAAGCTGATGCATACGATTTATATGGTGAAGTAGTAACAGTTTTTTAGCTCAATCTGTTCGGTTATTAGTTATCAATTTTGCTTGACTGATAGACGAATAATACAAATATTGAAGATTAAACTTAAAACATAGGAGAATTGATGAGTCTTACTTTTGAAGATTTGGGAATTTCAGAACAACGTCTTGCACAGTTGGAGAAACTTGGTTTTACAACTCCCACAAATATTCAAGAACAAGCAATTCCGCAACTTTTGTCCGGTCGTGATGTGGTCGGTCAATCCCAAACCGGAACTGGTAAAACCGCAGCGTTTTCCCTACCTATTTTGGAAAGGATAGATCCCACTCAAAAAGTAGTACAGGCAGTAGTTTTAGCACCAACTCGCGAACTAGCAATTCAGGTTCACAGCGCTGTTTCTGAATTTGTTGGCAACCAAAGATTAAAGATATTAGCGATTTATGGTGGTCAATCAATTGACCGTCAGATGATGCAGCTTAAGCGCGGCGTTCATGTTGTGGTAGGTACCCCAGGACGAGTCATTGACTTGTTAGATAGAGGCTGCTTGAAGCTCGACCACGTGAAGTGGTTTGTGTTGGATGAAGCAGATGAAATGTTGAGTATGGGCTTCATTGACGATGTAGAGAAAATTCTTTCTCGGGCACCTAAAGAGCGTCAAACTGCTTTATTCTCAGCAACAATGCCTCCATCAATTCGCCAGTTGGTGAATAAGTTCTTGAACGACCCCGTAACAGTAACGGTTCAACAACCGAAAGCCGCTCCAAACAAGATTAACCAGGTAGCTTATTTAATACCCCGTCACTGGACAAAAGCAAGAGCTTTGCAGCCCATTTTAGAAATGGAAGACCCAGAAACGGCGTTGATATTTGTTCGTACCCGACGCACAGCAGCAGAATTGACAAATCAGTTGCAAGCTGCAGGTCACAGCGTTGATGAATATCATGGTGATTTGTCTCAACAAGCACGGGAGAGATTATTAGGACGTTTCCGCAATCGTCAAGTTCGCTGGGTTGTAGCAACAGACATTGCTGCAAGAGGTTTGGACGTTGACGAACTGACCCACGTAATCAACTTTGATTTACCTGACAGTGTAGAAACCTTCGTTCACCGTATTGGTCGTACTGGTAGGGCTGGGAAAGAAGGAACGGCAATTTCTTTAGTACAACCTTTTGAGCGACGCAAACAGCAAGTTATTGAACGTCATAACAAGCAGAGTTGGCAAATGCTTTCTATTCCAACTCGCGCTCAAATAGAAGCAAAACAGTTAGAAAAGCTGCAAGTTCAGGTTAAAGAAGCTTTGAGTGGTGAACGTTTGGCTTCATTTTTGCCAATAGTGCGTGATTTAAGTGAAGAATACGATGCTCACGCAATTGCAGCAGCAGCATTACAAATTGCTTACGACCAAACCCGTCCAGATTGGTTAAAAGCAGACTACATACCAGAAGAAGACGCAAAGAATTTTGCTTCACCAAAACCCAAACTACGCTCCCGTCGTAATGGTGACAGAAACCGTCGTTGGGGAGATAAAAGAGATGGAAGACGCGGAGGTGGTAATGGTGGTGTAACTCCAAAACCAAAGCTAAAAACAAGCCAGCGCGAAACATCTTCTAGTGCTGCAAAAGAATCAGCTTCTTAAATCCAGATTTGGTTTCGTAGAAAATAATCTCTACTAGTTAATTAATTTGCTATTGATTTGAGATTTCATATAGAGTGTTGCTGGTAGAGATATTAAATATTCATCTTTTGATAGGGTGAAGTCACAATAAATATCAGGTTCGTTTGACTACTGAAATTATTGATATGGCTGTTAAAGACTGATAGCTAAGCGGAAATTAGAAACGGTTATTAGTTGAACTACAACCGAAAATAAATGTAGAAATCAATCGAACTTGATATAAAAAAGTAAATAGGTCAATTGTGTTAAATCACAAAAGAACTGGTTTCAATGTAGCTTCATGCTTCTGAATGGGTCAGAAGTAAGTTTTGAAGATAGCAATGAAGCCAGTTGTTGTTTTTAAGAGTTAGGAATTAGGAATTAGGAGTTATCTAACCTTTGACCGCAATAATTTTTATTTTAACCAAGGACGACTAATTTCTTCTAATTGAGTAATTTCCTCATTATTTAATCTCCAATCTAAAGCACCAGCATTTTGTTTAACTTGTTCTGCTGTTTTAACTCCAGAAATTGGAATTACATTACCTTGAGCAATTAACCAATTAAGAGCAACTTGTGCGGGAGTACGATTGTATTTTTCGCCGATAGTACGTAATAAAGATATTACTGGTTCAATTTTTCGTAAGTTGTCTTTACCAAATCGCGGGTCTATGCTTCTCGCTCCCGTAGGATTGACGCTGCTATCTAAACTATATTTTCCTGTAAGTAAACCTTGAGCTAAAGGACTATAAGCTAAGATTTTGACTCCCAATTGTTTAGCAGTGGGAATAATTCCTTGAGTTTCAACTTGACGAGTTAATAAAGAATAGCGTACCTGATTAACTGCTAAAGGTATACCTCGACGAGCTAAAATTTGGTGTGCTTCTTGCATTTGTTCTTGAGAATAATTGCTGACACCAATTGTTTTGATTCTGCCTTTTTCTACCTCAGTTGCCAAAGCATTCATTAAAGTTTCCTGGCTCATGAAAAAAGTAAAAGGCCAATGTACTTGATATAATGCAATTTGTTCAAGTTGAAGACGTTTAAGACTTTCCGTTAATGCTTCGCTGACAGATTCAGCCGAAAATCGCCAAGGTAAAGGACCAAATTTTGTAGCTATTTGAATCCGTTTGTCCGTTTTCTTGATAAATTTGCCTAAAAGTTCTTCCGAGAGTCCCAAACCATAGACTTCAGCAGTATCGAAAAATGTAATACCCGCTTCAATTGCAGCATTAAAAGCTTCTTCTACCTGTTCCGAACCGTAATCACTACCATAATTCCAAAATAATTTATCACCCCAAGCCCAAGTACCAAGACACAAAGGAGTGACCGATACAGCATTTTGTCCTAATGTGATGCTTTCCACTGGTAACTAGATATTTTTATAATACTTTACTAAAAGTGTATCGCTGTTGTTGAGATTAAAAGCTGTATTAAAACTTTATTGATGAATCGTTAGTGGGATAATAGCAAAGCAGCCATTGATAATCCTTTATTTTTGTTGAGTTTATCTGTGGTTACTTAAAATTTATTTTCTTTATTACGTTTAAGTCTTTATGTCAAGCAGCGATTCTTTACCAAATCCAGAATCCAATAACTCGGAACAAATAAAATCCCTTCCTCGAATCAAGTTATTAACAATGTTTCGTTTGGGTTTATTTCAGATGGGACTGGGAATTATGTCACTCCTGACATTAGGAGTTCTCAACCGAGTCATGATTGACGAACTCAAGGTTTTACCGCTGATTGCAGCAGGTGCGATCGCAATGTACCAGTTTGTCAGTCCAGCGCGAGTTTGGTTTGGTCAGATGTCCGATGCAAAGCCAATTTCTGGCTATCATCGTTCTGGATATATATGGATTGGTGCAGTTTTTTTTACTGCAATTTCTTTTGTCGCGTTACAAGCTGTATGGCAGTTAGGCTTTAGTTTACAGGCTAGTGGCTGGAGTTTTCAAACCTATGGTTGGGCTGCAATACTGGCATTAATTTTTGCAATTTATGGTTTAGCTTTGAGTGCAAGTTCCACTCCTTTTGCAGCTTTATTAGTAGATGTTACTGATGAAGATAACCGCTCTAAATTGATTGGAGTTGTCTGGTCAATGTTGATGGTTGGTATTGTAATTGGAGCGATTGTTAGTTCTAGATTGTTAGAAACACCAGAAATTTCCGAAGCGGCTATATTATCTTACAATCCTTCTCAAACTGGCGAAGTCGTGAATATCGCACAGCTACAGGCTACAATCAATCCAGTATTTATAATTATGCCAGCCATAGTTTTTGGGTTGTGTATTTTAGCAACTTTCGGAGTAGAAAAAAAATATTCTCGTTATTCTTTACGTTCTCAAGTTGCTGGAAGAGAAGACGAAATTACTTTAAAACAAGCATTAAAAGTTCTTACTGCTAATCGTCAAACAGGTTTATTTTTCGGGTTTTTATTAGTATTAAGTATTAGTCTTTTTATGCAAGATTCGGTATTAGAACCATTTGGTGGTGAAGTTTTTGGAATGCGTATTGCCGAAACCACAAGATTAAACGTTCCTTATGGAATTGGAACTTTAATTGGAATTGGTTCAACTGGATTTTTTGTAGTACCTCGTTTGGGAAAGAAGAACACTACTAAATTTGGATGTATTAGTGCAGCAGTCAGCAATATTTTGATAATTATGGCGGGATTTACTGCTAGTAAAAGTATGTTGATGGGTAGTTTATTCTTTTTTGGTTTATCATCGGGAATGCTGACAGCAGGAGCTACGACCTTAATGTTAGATTTAACTGCTGCGGAAACTGCGGGTACGTTTATTGGTGCATGGGGATTAGCTCAAGCAATGGCTAGAGGTTCCGCGACGGTGCTTGGGGGAGGTTTTTTAAACTTAGGAAAAGCCGTGTTTGAATTACCAGCGATGGCTTATGGATTGGTGTTTTTTCTACAAGCAATCGGGATGATTTTAGCGATTTTATTATTAGGTAGAATCAGCGTTAAAGAGTTTCAAAATAATGCTAAAGTCGCGATTAGTTCGATTTTAGAAAATGAATTAGATTGATAATTGGGGATTGGGCATGGGGCATTGGGAGTTGGTAATTAGTAATTGATTAATGCTTATTCTTACTTTTATCTTTTAATATATCTTTTGCTTTTTCTAAAGATTTTTTAGGCAGTTTAATAATAGTTGGGCTGTTGGGAAATATAGGAATATCAATAGAAATTTCGTATTCATCAAAACTATTTATTGTAGCTTTGTTTATATTCTCCCAGGGGATTAGTAAAGGTGGATGAAAAAGACTCATCAAGAAGATACATGATAGATAAATTCCTGATGCTGTAATACCGATATTTAAACTGTTTCGATAAACAAGTAAACCAATACTGCCTGTCTGACAAGTTGATAATTCAGAAGGAGAAGAAATGTTATTTGAGTAATATTTTGCTAGCATTAACCAGCCACTAATAAAAGAAGATAGTAAACTTTCAAAAGTGACAATAAATAAAATTAGAAGTGGAGGAATATTAGCTCTGTGATAATGTATTGATAATTGTATATGAGTGCTAATAAAACAACCTGTAAAAATTAAAATAGTCCATCCAATTAAATTTAATATTGAATCAATAAAAATTTTTACCATTCAAACACTTTACGAAAAAATGATTATAAATCTTCAATGCCCAATTCCCAATTTTATTTTTAAACTATGACTGATTTTTGGAATCAAATTTTAGAATTTTCTCAAACTACTACTACTAGAATCGGAAAGCAGTTGATGCAAGATTTTGGTAGGGTACAAGCTGATAATAAAGCCGATGGTAGTTTGGTTACAAAAGCCGATAAATGGGCTGATAATGAAATTGTCAAAGCGATAAAATCTCAATTTCCCAATCACGGTGTTTTGAGTGAGGAAAATGATAAAGTATTTCCGGATAACGAATGGTGCTGGATTGTTGACCCTTTAGATGGTACGACCAATTTCACTAGAGGAATTCCTATCTGGTGTATTTCTCTAGGATTACTTTACAAAGGTACACCTGTATTTGGCTATGTTTACGCTCCACCTACTAATGAAGCTTTTCACGGTTATTGGAAAAGTGATTCTGGACTAGATTTACCACAGGGAGCATTTCGGAACAATCTTCCCATTAAAACTAGCAGTGATGAAGTTAGTAAAAATCATTTTTTCAACGTATGTTCTCGAAGTACGTCAATTGTTAGTCAAGATTTTCCTTCTAAAATTAGAATGCTTGGTGTTGCTAGCTATAATTTTCTCACTGTAGCAACAGGAGCAGTTTTAGGTGCGGTTGAAGCTACACCTAAAGTATGGGATATTGCTGGTGCTTGGGTAATTTTACAAGCCGCTGGAGGAAGTTGGATATCTTTGGAATCCGACCCTTTTCCGTTAAACGTAGGTGAAGATTATAGCTCTAAATCTCTACCTAGTTTAGCTATAAGTCAACCAAAATTAGTTCCGGTATTTAAACCTTTTTTAGAAGTTATTAGTTAGTTGCTAATATTTAGTAGTTAGTTGTTAGTTGTTAGTTGTTAGTAATAAATCAATCAGTGAAATCAGTAAAATCCATTTAACCCGTGATATTTATTAGTAGAAAGGGATTAATCACCAACTACCAATTAACAATTACCAACTACCAATCACAAATAATTTTCTGTAATTTTTCCATCTTCCAAGAATGCTACATTGTCGGCGAAACTTTGAATACGGGAATCGTGAGTCACCATCACAACAGTACTTCCTCCTTCCCTAGCTAAATTGCAAAGTAGCTCAATTACAGCTTGTCCATTATGTGAATCTAATGCTGCTGTCGGTTCGTCTGCCATAATTAACCGAGGATTACCTGCTAAAGCACGTGCAATAGCGATACGTTGCTTCTGTCCACCAGATAAGTCACGGGGGAGCAAATTGGCTTTGTTCGCTAATCCAACCATATCCAACAATTCTAAAGCCTGGTTAGTGGCTGATTTACCTTTAATACCTTTAATTTCTAAAGCAACCTGGACGTTCTCTACTGCGTTTAAAGCACCGAAAAGATTAAACCCTTGAAAAATAAAACCGATATTATCTCTTCTAAAACGAGATAACTTCTTACGGGACATTCGCGTAATTTCTTCCCCCAAAAGATTTATCTCACCAGAAGTGGAAGTTAAAATCCCTGCCAAGATTGATAGTAGAGTGGTCTTACCCGAACCAGAATGTCCCATAAGCAACTGAATAGTACCTGAAGGAACATCTAAATCAATTCCTTTGAGTGCTACATATCGCTGTTTCCCTGATTGATACACCATTTCTACTCCTCTGGCAGAAATAGCAGAAGTTTTCAATTTACTTACATCAATAGAATTTGAATCATTCCAATTATCAATTCTGGAAGTCACTATACATCGATTTTGAGAAATAGTCATTTCTTTAGGGTAAGGATATTGATTTTCAGGCTTTGTGCAAAGGGAAGCGTAAATTTACTTATAGATTTTCTGTATGTAGATAAAATAGTTAACGAAATTATTCACTTAATTCACTCGAAAGATAGAGAACTCTAGCTGTTAAACTGACTATGCTTTAAATACTATTGCTGGATCTACTTTGCTGACTTTCTGAATTGCGAATAAAGCAGAGCCAACACACATCAACACGGTTATGCCAAATACTCCAACGGCAGTTAATGGAGTAATTAAAATGACAATTCCTTGAGTCGCTGAAGTCCAAGCACCAAGTCCCCAGCAAAGCAACATTCCAGGAATGTAACCAAGAATAGCCATCCACAAAGCTTGCTCGATGATTACCCCGTATATCACCTTATTTGACGCTCCCATTGCTTTGAGTGTTCCAAATTCTTTGATATGGTCGGCAACGGCAGAGTATAGAATTTGACCTACAATTACTACTCCTACAACCACTCCCACTCCTGCACCTAAACCCAAGATAAAGCCTATTCCTGTTGATTGTTGCCAAAAGTTTTTTACCCTTGTTGATAATTCTTGGGTCGTATATGCTCTAGTTTCTGGGAAGGTAGCTTCCAAACGTTGTTTTAGCTGTTGGATATTTTGACCTGGTTCTGCTTGGATTAGTACGTAAGATATTGGGGTATTTAGGCTGAGCTTTGGTGGTGGTTCGCTAGCTGATTGTTTTTTCTTAGCATCAGCATCTTTCTGGTAAACGTTCCGACATTGAAGTTCTTCTCCTACCCAAGTGCAGTTGACATTGGTTGTGACGCTAGCATTAGCATAAGCATTTGCGGTTTCTAAAGAAGTGAATATAAAGGAACTTGAGACAACCGATTGAGTATTTTGAGTTAAGCCAACTACCTCCACTGGTAATGAGCCAATTCGAGCGGTATCTCCAATCTTGTCGGTTTTGAGAGACTTTAAATTGCTTTTATCAATAATTGCTGTATAAGGTTTTCTAAGAGATTTTACGTTACCCCTGACTATATTTCCGGGAACAAATAGTCTTCCGGTGGGCGAAAATCCGTATACTTTAACTACATTTAATTTGCCATTTTTTACATTCCATCTAGCCGAACCCTGAAGTAAAGCTTCAGCTCGTCTTACACCATCAATTTTTCTTGCTCTAACCGCATAGTCGAAAATTAATGGTTGTGTAAGTTCGAGTTGCACCATCTTATCTGATGCTAACCAGATATCAGCTCGCGATTTTTCCACTAAACTTGCAGTAGAACGAATTACCCCGTTAAATACACCAGTTTGAATAGTCACTAAGCTGACAGCAAACATTATTCCCGCTTGAGCCACTAAAAAGCGAGGAATGTCTTCAAACAAGTTTTTGCGAGCTATAGAAACCATTTGAATTCACAATCATCAAGATTTACAAAAGAGCGGAACTTACCTTTCCTCGTTAGTTGACGCAGGAGCGACAAGAAATCGTTCCTTTGTTTTCTCCTGTATATATTTTTAGATATTTTTAGGGGTTATAGCCAATTTTTATGTAAGAACATACCAATTGGGCTAAACTCTACGTTTGTGAACTTACCTTTTATGGCTTCCATATGAAATTATGTAATAGCTAGGGGAGCACAGATAAACTATCTACTCTACGGTTCTTAATTGATATTCTCAAACTGAGCAATGTAGTCAACAGTTGGATGATACATTAGTTCTTTTTCGCAGATATTTTCAAACGTTTTATATTAAATGGAATTTTTTGAAAAATTACGGAAGTAGCTCAAAACACATTGAAAAACGATTTTTAAAGGGTGATATAGTTATTGCTCTAAAATTAATCGACGGAAAAAATAGACAAATGGTCAATCGATTGCCTATTATATCTAGCAAGTAAAATGGTCATAAAAAAATTATATTCCCTGTTATGACGTGAATCCTTACTATTTTTAATCTGGAACTTTAAGTAGTTCGGTGAAGTCTACCGAATCAAATATTCTATTTGTTCGGAGTTGATGTCAATCTCAAATCCCTACATCTGAGTTGACTGAGTATGAATCAAATTTGAATAGTTTCAACGATTAACTTTCATTAGATATCAGGTATTTCATTGTTTACGCCGATTGCTATTGACAAACATGTACATCTTTTTTATTGGTACTTACAACATAATATATGCTTTTTTTGTAAGTTACTTCTCTCGACAGACCATAGTGTGAGTAGTAGTATTTTTCTCACTCCGAGGCTTTTATAGTCGCATTTCTCTAACTTTAGTTAGTTTTAAATAGTTTTGTAAAGACGCTTCAGCTATTGTTCATGTTTTCTTAATAATTTATCTGAGGATTAAATGGTGAATTTCACGTTAGCCTTATTAACCAGTGCAGCAAGATTATCTAAAGCTAATTTTGTCAGAAAGACTCGTAAAACTGCGATTTGTCAAGAGGAATTTTTATTTTCGCTGCTGAAAACTCATCAAGATACAGAATTTGGTAAAGACAATCATTTTAAAGATATTAAAACTGTAAAGCAATTCCAAGAAGCAATTCCCATTCTGACCTATAGCGGTTACGAAAAATACGTAGAGCGTATAGCACGAGGAGAACAAAACGTTCTGACATCAGACCCAGTAGTCTACTTTAATCAAAGTAGCGGTTCGACTGGTAAACAAAAGCTGATCCCCGTAACCAAAAGAGTCCGCAAAGTTCGTTCTAGAGTGACTCAGCAATCTCTAGGATTTATGACCGATGCTGCAATCAAACGTGGTTTAGAGATTGGTAAAATGCTGCTGACTACTTCCATACAAATTCGCGATCGCACTAGCGGAGGTATTGCTTATGGAACTTCCAGCGTTGGTGATTTACGCAATATGGACTTTCTCTACAGACAGGTGTTTGTCCATCCCTACGATGCTTTGAAACCAGCAGATAGTACAGCTCGTAATTATGTTTGCTTGCTATTTGCTTTAGGAAATCCCCAAATGCGAGTGATTGGAGCAAATTTTCCAATTCTAGCTTTACAGCTTGCAGACTATTTAGAGCGTTATGCAGAAGATTTAATTCAAGATATAGAAAATGGGACAATTGCTCCATGGTTGAAATTAGAACCAGAAGTGCGTCAAATTTTAGAAAAGCAATGGAATAAATCACCCCAAAGAGCAGCGGAGTTACGCTCGATTTTAAAGAGTGAGGGAACCCTAACACCCAAGATGGCTTGGAAAAATCTTTCGTGGATAATTACCGCTCGAGGTGGTACTTCTGATTTCTATTTTGAGAGGTTTAATCAATATTTTGGCGATACGCCTGTTTTTGGTGGAATATACGCAGCTTCTGAAGCTACTTTCGGTATTTATGAAGACTTTAACAGCGATGGTACGATTTTAGCGATTGACAGCGGTTTCTTTGAATTTATTCCCTCGGAGGAATGGGAAAAGGAACAGCCAAAAACAGTATTAGCTCATGAAGTTGAAGTCGGTAAATATTATCGAATTATAGTCACTAATTACAGCGGCTTGTACCGTTACGATATTGGTGATGTTGTCGAAATATTAGACTTTTACGAGCAAGCTCCCGTAATTGTGTTTCGACATCGAGTCGGAGGTTTACTATCTGCAACCAGCGAGAAAACCAATGAATTTCATGCAACTCAAGTTATACAGCAATTACAAAAAGAATTTGACTTACCTTTAGCAAACTACTGTATAACATTATCTGAAAATGAAATTCCACCCCATTATTTGTTGAATATTGAACTACTTCCCAATCATCCTCTAAATAACTCAGAAGAATTTTTAGCTGAATTCGATAAAAAGATGCAGCAAGCGAATGTATCCTACGAAGATAAGCGACGCAATAATATACTTCCATCTCCCAGACTACGGATTTTAGCTCCGGGGAGTTTTGCTACAGTCCGGCAGCGGCTTTTACAGAGAGGAATACCCGATTCTCATTTAAAGATTCCCCATATTAATGAAGATAGAAAATTTCTTGCAGGATTAGATATCGAGCAAGAAGTTAAGTTATCGGAGCTAGAGGGAGTAGGAATAAGAGATTAGGTATCTAGGAACATAGAAGGGGAAAATCTAGAAATGTATTTGTGAAATTCGGTTAATACAATATCCGTTTTGAGGAAATATTCTCAAGATATTTGTGAAAAAAGTAACCTTGCTTTTATTGAATTTTTCTGCTCTCCTATTTCCTGTGTTCCTAAGTAAATAATTAATATCAATTTTATGTGAAATCTCTTACAGAAATGATATATATCTATATACGAATTGGTAAGAGATACTAATAGTATTTTATCCTACCAATAACCTATAGATAACAGTCGATACTTGATATTATTGCCGTTGGATGCTGCGTGTTGTAAATCATAATTTGCACTAATATAAAATCAGCTTTTTCCTAAGATGACAAAAAATAATGATTTTGTCGGTAGAAGCTCTATTTATACAGAGTTTATTGAAAATAGTGCAATTTTTAATTTATAAAGGTATTTGATACCAATAATTGATTTTTTTTGATTGCTAGCTAAGGTAAATAAACTTTTCGGTTAACCTTATTTTATCTTACTTATTTACTTTGCGAATTCAGAGATGAAGACACCCTTAGAACAGAAGCATTTATCCGATTCTGATAATTCCTTAAAGCAAGTTGCAAGAGTTGATGGAAGTAATTTGAATCCAGAAATTTTTGCGAAAGAATATCGAAAAGATGGTATCCCAATTGTGGTTACTGGTTTATTAGAGACTGAACCTAATTGGGATTTGAACTATTTGTGCGAACAATTAGGGGAACAAAAGTTTCCTGTTAGGTTCTACGGACGTGAAAGATACCAGCAAGACAAACGAAACTGGGAAGATATGGGGAGCGGTGTAGAATCGCGGAGTATAGCTTTTAGCGAGTATGCTCAGAAATTGCTAAGTGGAGAAGCAAAAGAAAAAGATATGTATTTAGGAAAATGTTCTCTTGCTGATACTCCCTTAGCAAATAAGCCTGCTTTTAAAAACTTACAATCTAAATTAGGTTTCAGCGTACCAATAACTCCTTTGAACCTTTGGCTTGGTTTTGGGGGACATACAACTTGTCTACATTGTGATGCTTTTGATGGTACCTTAATTCAACTTTATGGAACTAAAAAAGTGATTCTGTTTTCTCCGAATCAACTGTACAATTTATATCCTTTCTCATTATTAAATAATTTGCTTTACGGTTTCAAACGCCGAGCTTCTTACAGTCAAGTATATCCTCAAAAGCCGGACTTAAAAGCTTTTCCAAAATTTAAAGAAGCACTTTCTCATTGCTATGAAGTCGTTCTTCAACCAGGAGAAATTCTTTATATTCCTGTAGGATGGTGGCATGAAGTAAGTTGTACGGGTGATGGAATAGTGTGTTCGGTAAATCGTTTTTGGAACATTTCCCCCGTCAATCGCTCGCTATTTTCTTGGAATAAATGGCGTATCCATCTATCTAGTATTTTAGCAATACCTTACTTTTTAACGGTTGGATTAATAGCATTTTTTGCTAAAGATAGGACACAGAGTTTAAAGCGACTTTTACAAAGACTTTAGGTAGAAGTAATCCAATGCTTTAAAAAATTAAATATGTCAATCAAGATTCTATATATTCTAAATATGCCAAACTTATCTAAACTAGCTGTTAAACAATTAGAAAAACTATTAACCAAAGATGGTTGGTTAGAAAGATGGATTGCAAAAAATTCTTTAGTTGGTGATTCGGTTTTTTTTGAAAAAGAACAGTTTCCTTGGAGCGAGAATTTAGAAGCTAATTGGACAGTAATTCGCAAGGAACTAGACCAGGTTCTAGAAAGAGTAGACGATTTACCGAATTTTCAGGATATTTCCAAGCGTCAATCTCGGATTGCTAATGATAATCGCTGGAAAACATACTTTTTCTATGCTTTCGGGTTTAAAGCTACTAAGAATTGTGAACGATGTCCCGAAACTACTAAATTACTCGAACAGATACCGGGAATGAAAGTAGCGTTTTTCTCGATTCTTGCTCCCGGTAAACATATTCCCAGACATCGAGGTAAACTCAAAACCTTGATTCGCTATCATTTGGGATTAATAGTTCCCGAACCAAAGGAAAATTGTAAAATTCAAGTAGCAGATGAAATTAAGTATTGGGAAGAAGGTAAAAGTTTAATTTTCGACGATACTTTTTATCATGAAGTTTGGAACGATACTGATGGCTATCGTGTAGTGTTATTTCTCGATATTGCTCGTCCTTTAAAATTCCCAGTTAATGTAATTAGTTCTTTAGCTAATAAATTTATTACCGCTACTCCAATAGTAAAAGATGCTAAAGCTAGTCATAAAGCTTGGGAAGATAAGTTTGATAAAAAGACGAAATCAAAAGAATTAATTTCTTAGTTAGTAGTTGCGCTTTAGCGCCAAAAATGTTGTTTAAAGCGTTAAAGTGTACCTACAAAATTTTTTCTAATATTTATATAATAGCGATTACCTCACCCCGATAAAGCTGTGCTTTATCCCCCCTCTCCTTATTAAGGAGAGAGGTTGGGGGTGAGGTTTTGAGATATACTTCACCAGACCGGGAAAGGCTATAAAGTAATTTATACTTTTAATCAGGTTATGAAAATTATTTAATCTTTAAATCATATTTTCAAGTTTTTTCTAAATTTTTGGCGCTGTAAGCGGAGCTTTATCGCAGAGTAGCGCAACTACTAACCTTTTTTTATCACCTACGAGCAAACCGTCTTCTTCTACGAAATAATTTCGATAAAACAAACCATAAAATAGTTCCAACTGCTGATAATGCTAGCAAGAGCAGCCACAATGGTTTAGGTAACATTAAATCATAAACAATATCATCGATATAATTTTTCGGTAGAGCAGCAGTTTCAGGATTTATAAATCCAATATCTCCAATTATTTCCATTTTGGTTTTTAGTGCCAAAGTTTTATTTTGCACCGTTTTTAATAGCTTTTTACCTCTGTCTGCTGTTAACAAAAAAGGTTGTGCTAAATCTTGATTTTCTCCAGCTATAGGTAAGATTTCAATACTTTTTATTTTATTGGAAGTCAAAACTAATTTAGCTAAAAAATTATCCGTCCAAAATTGATGATTGTGACCGAAGATAACGTTACCTAAACAGTAAAAAATCGGTTTATTTTTATAAAATTCAATCCCTTGAGGATAATGGGGATGATGACCAAGAATAATATCAGCACCAGCATCTATTGATTTACGTGCTAATTGACGAACCCAAAATGGCGACTTTTCACTATCGGTAAGACCCCAATGAAAAGACAAGATTACATAATCTACTTTTGAGCGTAGTTTTTGAATATCTTCTTTTATCAATGATAAATCTGTTGGCATCACACCAGCACGATTTCGTTTTACGTAACTTGAATTACCAGAATTTTCCGACATTGTATAAGCAAGAAAACCCAAGCGAATGCCATTTTTTTCAAAAATAAATGGTAGTCTAGCCGAAGCCAAATTTTTACCGCTACCGACAGCAGGTAAATTGACTTGAGATAAACTTGTTAAAGTGTCTTTGAGACCTGCAACTCCAGCATCAAGAGCGTGATTATTAGCTGTAGATACAATATCAATACCAGCCCACTTTAATCCTGAAGCAAAAGCGGTTGGAGTTAGAAAACCACCATGTCTTTTAGCTGTATCTGACAAAGGAGTTTCTAAATTAACGAAAGTAATATCAGCATTTTCTAATAAAGGTTTTATCTTCTGAAATGGGTAACGTGCTTCTTCCTGTTTAGATTTGAAATCTAAATTATATTCAATAATTTCCTGGTGAAATATACTTTCTGACCACATCCTCGACCACTCCACGTCTCCACCCGCTAATAAAGTGATTTGAGATTGTGATTGTGCAATTGCAAGTGGTGAATATCCGAAAATTATTATTATGGTTATTAAAGTTATTTTGAAAAATAATTTTTTTTTGTAATCTAAGACATTTTTATGATTGCTAATTTTTAACAACGTGTAAGATACTCTCATTACAAAGTTAAAGATAATCAAAATAAATTGCAAAATAGAAATTAGTAATAGATTTCTTGTATTGCTAGCCTCTATTAGAGAGCAAGATGCTCTTACCACAAAATTAAAAATAATTAAAATTAAATTAAAAATCAAAATCGGTGATGCTCCCTTTTTAATAAGCTTATTCGTTCGGAACCATGCTTTTTTCAAAAAAAAATATTCATACAAAAAACCCCTGTGAAGGGGTTTCGCTTGTTTAGCTACGATTTTAACCGCCAATTTTAATTATCATATTTGGCTTTTTCCAGTGCTTTACCTTGTTGAATGCTCAATAAAGCAGTTATTAAAGCAACTCCTGCTCCCACAAAAAATACACCAATACCGGCATTTTTCCAAACTGGACCTAAAAATATCGGAGAGAAAAACTGTCCTAAGTTACTTGCTCCCGTACCAATAGCTAAGATACTAGAACGTACTTCTTTCGGAGTTGATTTAGATAATGCATCGTAAAGATTAGGCATCACTATACCAAATCCCATCCCGAAAACAATAGCTGTGGGTAATATAAAATAAAGCTGTTTTACATAGGGTATAGTCATCAACGTTAATGCCATTAGAATAAATCCCAAGCCAATAGCTTTAGCGCTTCCCAAACGCTTTGCTAGCTTACTAGCACCCACAGCAGAAATAACAGCAGCACCAATGGCTCGCGATGCTAAAATTGCTCCATTGACAGCAGTATCGGCTCCGATAGCTTGTTTAAAATGTAGGGGAGCGTAGATTATCACTACATAAAAGATGGCAGATGTCAAAGCTAAAGCAGTAAATAAAGTGATGGTACTACTAGCTTTCAAGCTTTCAATTAATTTATCTTTTTGACCCAAACTGATTGATGAAGCACCTTGACGCTTTCGTTTTGGTAACAAAGAGTAAGCTAGTAACGCTGCAGGTAAAGCTAAACTATACATACCAAAGGTAAATCGCCAATTGTATTTACCAATTAAACCACCAACAATAGGAAAAATAATACTGGCAATTGCTAATGCGCTGGTAGTGTAACCAAGAATGCGGGTTCGTTTTTCTCCTTCATACATACTGCTTAGAATACCAATGCTCGCAGCCGCAATTCCTCCACTCGCAGCCCCTAACAAAGCTCGGGATATTAATAAAGGTGTAAAGCCGTTCGCGAAAGCGCCAGCAGTACCAAAAATTGCGTAGCAAATAAGTGATGGAATTAACACTTTTGCTTTACCGATACGGTCGGCAAGTATTCCAAAAATTGGACTAAATAAAAAAATTGTCAGACAGTGCATGCTTACCAGCATTCCCGACCATCTTGGGTCGATTAAAAGCTGGTCTTTAACTTCTGGCATTACTGGAGCAACAACGCTTCCCGTCATAGTGGTCAAGCTTCCACAAGCCAGTAACACCAATAATATGGGAATTTGTTTGCGAGTTTCTCTAGTTAGAAGCGATGTTGACATGTAAAAAGTTCCTTATCAGGATTATTTGTTTGGTATAAAAAAGGCTGCTAAACTTGTTTCTTGAATTTTTGCTGATTTCGGTATTTTTTTGATTTAATCTGATTTAAGTTGTTTTTTAAAAAAATTCAGAATTATGGTGTTCAGCCATTACAAGTACAATAAACTAATTTATTTACTGTGAATAGGCAAATCTGATAACAAATTCCCCTCCGAGTTAATAGGTGGAGGGGAAAATAGTACTATGTATTTAGAATTGTTTTAAGCGTGAACTGTTCCGCTCGATACTTTACTTTTAATTCCAAGAACAATTTAGCGGAATATCCAACTTCCACTCTTTTCCTTTAAAAAACAGCAGTTGATGAACTCCTAAACTACCATATCTAAAAGAAGTTTCCGAGGATTGGAGGTAAAGGTACCACATACGACGGAATCGCTCGTCGTAATTTGACCCTAATGATGCAATTTTTTCTCGATTTTGATTAAAGTTTTCAGCCCACCGTTTTAATGTTTGTGCATAATGAGGTTTAAGATTCTCGCAATGAGCAACTGTTAGTTTTGCAGCCCAAAGTTCTTGGGTTAATTCATGAAGTTGTGGTAAATATCCACCAGGGAAAATGTATTTAGCAACCCAGGGTCCGAGTCTTTCTTTTCCTTGGGTGGTGATTGTATGTAGCAGACCGACTCCCGAGGGGGTTAATAGTTCTGATGCTTTTTGCATGAATGTTGTAAAACTGTCTTTACCTACATGTTCAAACATTCCGATGCTGATAAATTTATCGTATTGTCCTTTTATTTCTCGATAGTCGGCAATCTCAATTTTTATTTTATCGCTCAGTCCTTTCTGCTCAATTCTTTTTTTCGCTAATGCTGCTTGTTCTACGCTTAAAGTAATACCGGTTCCAGAAACTCCATAGTTTTCTGCTGCGTAAATCAGCATTCCACCCCATCCACAGCCAATATCGACTAAAGATTCTCCCGGTTGTAAAGCCAACTTTTTGCAAATCAATTCGTACTTTTGCAACTGCATCTGTTCGAGGGTATCAGTTTCTTGACGCTGATAACCACAGGAATAGGTCATTGTCGGGTCGAGAAAATACTGATAGAAATCGTTCCCGACATCATAGTGATGCTGTACGTTTTTGCGGCTGTTTTGAATATTAGTAGGAACTGTTTGTAAACGTTGAGTTATTACTTTGATTAAAAGTGGAATTGTTACTCTTTGACTGGCTTTTGAGTACACGTTGTTACGAAACAGCAAGCCAATCATTTCGGCAAGTCTATCGTTTTCCTCATCCCACCAGCCTTCCATATAAGCTTCACAAAATCCAAGCGCACCAAACGCTAAAGCACGGTCGTAGGTATTGGGATTGTAAATTTTGAGGTAAAAAGCTTCAGACGATTCTTCACCAAAATGGAAAGCTTTACCATCTGGATTAACAACTGTCAGATTACCTTGTTTTATTAAAGTGAAAAGCTGATATAAATAGCGTTCTCCGCTAGGTAGTCCAGAAACAATATTGTCCCAGTTCTGGCTCGAAGGAGAGATTATTTCTTGTGTTTTTCTTATATTTGGCGCTTCAGTTTGTGTCATAAGTAAGACCGTCCCTGTATTTCAGATAAAAAGAAAACAGTTAGTAAAAAACGAGAAACATTAGAAAAGAAAACATACATGTGTTTGCTCTTCATTGCAAGCTAATAACTCTGCAATTATTGAGTATTTCACTATATAAAAATTTTCTCTTCTATTTTCCTCGCTTACTATTACCTTAAAAAAATTATTTCTTTGCAACTTTGACTTTTTTTGCCAATCCTACGAATTCTAGTAATTGGATAGTCGTCCAAATCATGTCGATTTCCCACCATCTCAAACCATGACGGGCTGAATATTGAAAAGCATGATGGTTATTATGCCAACCTTCACCAAAAGTTAACAAAGCTACCCACCAACAATTAGTAGAGCAGTCTTTCGTTTCATGACTACGATAGCCAATCATGTGACAAGCACTATTGACGAACATAGTAGAGTGAATTCCGACAAACAAACGGACAAAGATTCCCCAAATTACAAAAGACCAGCCTCCGAGCAAATATAAAATCACTCCCAAGGCAACTTGCAGTTCAATGTAATAACGGTGACAGAACTGATAAAATTTATCGTCTGCAATATCTTTGGTATAGCGTTTAAGCTGCGGTTGATATGGAACGGTGTGCATCAACCAGCTAATATGACTCCACCAGAAGCCTTTGCGGGAGTTATGAGGGTCTCCATCTTGGTCAGAATACAAATGATGCAATCGGTGATATCCAACCCAGCCAAATACACCTCCCTGAAGAGCTAAAGTTCCGCAAAGAATCAGAAAATATTCTAACCATTTAGGAACTTCTACACTGCGATGGGTAGCTAAACGGTGAAAACCAAAAGTAATTCCCAGACCAATAGTCATCCAGTGCAATAAAACTGCGACTCCTACAGCAGACCAGCTAAAAGTGTTAGGTATGAACGCTGATAGTACTGCCAAATGTAGTACTACAGTAAAAATAATCACCTTCAATCGAGGAGAAGGTGGATTCAATTGAAATAGGGATGCTTGAGATAAATTGCTAGTCATGAAGTTTTTTTTGCTTTACGCACTTATTGGATTCTTCCCATCTTTAACACTTACTCAAAACCTAAACTTAATTGCTGAACGCGGTGGTTAGCACGCTTTATTTATTCTAAGGAAACGTGAAACGGTATTAAGTCTATAGCTTTGTTTCAGAATTTGCTTTTAATAACCAACAGTACTACAATTCCGAAAAATAAATTTAGCAAAAAGCTAAGCTAAAACGCAAAAAAAAAATATCAATTTCACCTTTTTTTAATCTTTGTTGTTCTGATATTATTGATGCAATTTCTGGTTTATTGTTTCCTTGAAATTAATAGCGCGAGCGTCAACTGACTAATTGAATTTTTATAAATATATCGCAATTCTTACAACATTGAAGGCTATTTTCTTTACAATGCCTTCTCTGAGTGACAGGTTTATCACACTGTAAGGCGTTCTGCTTCACGAACTCAAATCGTTGTATATATTACCTAAGCTCGGATATTATCGTAAGGTTCTTTTTTTGGATTTTATAGGCTTGGATATTTCGTAAAGTAAAATTTATACTTTTTCAGGATATTACGGATTTCATCACCCGCGATGGGGTTATATCTCCAATTGCTAAGTAAAAGATTTGTATATAAAAATGAGAATGATTACTGGAATTTATTGTTTGTAACTAAGTGATTTAACTTATTTTAAAGTAGTTAATTATATTCTTAACTATAAGTACAAGCAATAACTTCTTAGATAGGCACGAATACAAAAGTGTCATAAGACACTCGACATTTGCCAAAAATCTGATAAAACTATTGAATAAAAGCAGCAATTAGGCAATCAAAAATAAAAATGCCTACAATCATAATTTTTCCCCAGACCTGACGGTTTATTTTGCCATAAGTTCTTGCTTAATTTCTAAGAACTTTGTAAATTTCTAATAAGATTGTTTGCAGGTCTTTGAGAAAGATACGCTAACAATTGTCGTAATTGCTCATATAGTTAATTACTTATTAGGGAGTACCGTAATGGAAATAGCTCCAATTCTGAGGAGCCAAACCGTTCAAAATCAGGTGCGCGAAGTTGGTATAAACCCAAATTACTGGTATCCCGCAACTTGGGCTTCGGAACTTAAGCCAGGTCAAGTATTGCCCGTAGTAATCTGGAATTCGGCGATCGCACTTTATCGTTCGGAAAATGGTCAAGTTTATGCGATAGAAAATGCCTGTCCGCACAAAGGTGTAGCCTTGCATAAAGGTAAAGTAACTGGGGAGAATCTCGCCTGTCCTTATCATGGTTGGGAATTTGACGGTGATGGGGTGTGTCAAAATATTCCTTATTTTCCCAAAGACCAAAAGCTACCCTGTGCAAAAGCACGGAGCTATGCAGTAAGAGAAAAATACAATATTGTCTGGATTTTTCCGGGAACGGTTGAAGATTCAGAAGCAGCAAATTTTCCTTCAGTTCCGGAGTATGACGACCCAAATTGGTTGGCTATTCCTATACCAGGAGAGTTTAAAGCTCATTTCTCCATCTGTAACGAAAATACGATGGATGTGTTCCACGGCTACCTACATGAAAACTTGCAGGGCTGGTTTGACCCGGAACTACTAAGTTTAAAAGCTTCCGAAGCATCGGTATTCGCTCAGTACCGGGTGTCTTATCAAGGTTGGTTGACTAAGTTTTTCGGATTCAGCGAACAAGGGAACGAAGTTACAACTCGTACTGTCACAATTAAATATAACTATCCTCATTACCATAGTTCTTTGGAAGGAATGTCTTCCCTTTATTTGATGCGTCAACCAGTGGGGGCACAATTAACAAAATCTTTTTCTCTGTTATTTATCAAAATTCGTCTTCCTCAATGGTTTGTAAAACCATTGCAAAAACCGATAACAAAAATCATTTGGCGGTTTTTCTTGAAAAGTTTTCTTGACCAAGACACCGAGATGATTGAAAGTGAGCAACGAACCTACTTGGCTAATCCTCAGAGACGTTATGTAGAAATTAATCCAGCAATTATCGCCTTACAACGGGTTATTGTGGGTCAATACGAGAAATTTGTGCAACAATCTAAAAAACTATCTAATGGAAATAATGGTAATTACGCATCTTCGGCTGGTGAAATCAAATCAAATTTAACCTTAAATAGCGAAAAGTCGCAAACCATCTGATATAACGGATGGGTTTATGGTACAAAGTAAATTTTCAACTGCAAACATATATTAAAAGCCCATAGGCAAATTTTAGGTGAGAGGAGTTATTTGTGGAAGTTGTAGAAGAGTATATGCAGGGACTCTATCAAAGTGGTCTCTATCCTGATAAGTTTATTTGTCATCAAAAGCAAGGTAATTTAGTCGAAGTTGAAGATCCTGCTGATGGCAAGCGATATAAGCTTTTGACATTTTGTACTAACGATGTTTTGGGGTTAGTTCAGTCAGAAGCGGTCAGACAAGCGGCGATTGATTCAATTGTGCAATATGGTACTTCTAATAGTTCCTGTTCTGTGCTAAGTGGAAGAATTGATTTGCATCGTCAGTTAGAACAAGAAATTTCAGCTTTTAAACATTTACCACACACTCATCTATTCCTAAATGCTTGGATGGCAATGCAAGCATTAATAGATGGGTTTTGCCACCTAGCAATCAATCTTCCTGGGTTTCGTAACACCAGAGAAACCTTAATTTTGACTGACATTCTCAACCACGGCTGTATACTTTCGGCTGTAACCAATGCCAGCAATCGCTCTGGGAAGATGTTTAGTCATAGTCCTGACGTTCGTGTAAAGGCTTACCGTCACTGCGATGTCAACGACTTGGCACGGAAATTGCGACGCTATGCCAAGCCAAACGACAGAATTATGGTAGTTTCGGATGCGGTATTCTCAATGGATGGAGATATTGCTCCATTACCTGAAATGCTGGATGTTTTAGAAAACTATCCCGGTAGCGTCATCGTCATGGATGAAGCCCATGCGAGCGGTGCAATTGGTCCGAAAGGTGGCGGAATTTACGACCACTTTGGTATTACACCCCAGCAAGTACTCGATAGAGGAATGGTGCCATTAATTATGACCACTTTCTCTAAATTTGCAGCTTCCGCAGGTGCAGCAATCAGTTCTCATTCACCAGCAATGATTGACTTGTTGGACGTTTCACCAACTTCCATCGGTACAATTTCACTTCCTGCACCCACAACAGCAGCAGCATTAGAAAGTATTCGTC
The DNA here is from genome assembly GCA_038525335.1 of Cyanobacteria bacterium J06621_15. GTDB lineage: Bacteria > Cyanobacteriota > Cyanobacteriia > Cyanobacteriales > Nostocaceae > Rivularia. Next base: position 48,790 of record JBCBHT010000002.1, read on the forward strand.
AGGTAAGACAAAAGCCAGAACTTGTCGAAACTCTTCAAGCTAATGCTCGTTATTTGAGAGAACGTTTGATTGAAAATGGTTTTGCTGCAATTGGTGAAACTAATGTAGTTCCAGTTCTTGTACCCCCAGAAATTAATCCCAAACAATTCTGTCGTCATTTGATGGAGCATCACGGTATTTGGGTATCTGCGATTTGGTTTATTGCTAAGCCCCGCTTGAGAATTACCGCGAATGCGCTTCATACCAAGGAAGACATGGACAAATTGGTTGATGCACTGGTAGAAACAAGAGAGCTTTTGTATAAGCCCGCAACAGTTGCTACTGCTTAGGTAATTAGGAATTGAGGAAGATGTTTCTGATTCTCTAACTTTCAAACCGATTCTAATATTCTGGTTCCCAGCCTCCGGGCTGGGAATCCGTTTTTTTAGGCTTTGCCTTCAGAGCAATTTTTAGAGGTAGAACCTCTTGATATGTATTCCCAGCCAGAGACTGGGAACAAGATAATTAAAGACTTACAATTATCAGTTAATAACCAGTTAAATAATTAAAATAACCCAATAAAATTATCATAATTTAAAATTACACTGTAACTTTTTTACTTAAACGTAATATTTTATTACTAGATATGGTTACTCAAGTCCAAAATTTTCAGGTATCGCCTGTAACTACAGACGCACAAAGGGAAATGTTTCTTGATGTGCCTTTTAAAGTATATAAAAACAATCCTAATTGGGTTCCACCAATTCGTAGTAGTATTGCTAAACAATTAGCAGTTAACGAAAATCCTTTTTTAGAATACGGTGAATTTCAGCAGTTTATTGCCGTTTCTGAGAAAAATGGTGAACCATTAGGAAGAATTGTCGCTATTATCAATCGTAGATTAATTGAAAGTGAAGGTAAGAATGTTGGTTTGTTTGGTTATTTTGAATGTGTAGAAGACTTTGAAGTTGCCAATGGCTTATTTGAAACGGCTTCTGATTGGCTGCGCGATAAAGGAATGAATTTTGTTAGAGGACCAATAAATTTATCTACCCATAATAGCTGTTTATTTTTAGTAGATAAATTTGATGAACCACCAATCATGATGACACCTTATAATCCGCCTTATTATCCTGAATTTATGGTTCATGCTGGTTTTTATAAAGGAAATGATGCTTATGCTTATGATTTTCCTTTGGATATTGCTTTAGACCCTAAATTTGAAAAAGGTTATAAAATAGCTTGTAAATCTGGAATTAATTTTCGCCCTCTTCGTACTAAAGGTGAAGGTTTTGAGGAGGATTGTCGCAGTCTTTACCAACTTTTTAATACCGCTTTTGCTAACAACTATAGTGCTACTCCTCGTTCCGAAGAAGAATTTATGGATGAGGCAAAGGAGTTACAATCACTGGTAGACCCTGATGTATTTCCAATTGCTGAAGATAACGGTAAGATGATAGGCTGCTGGATGGGTTTACCCGATTATAATATTGCTTTAAAACATGTCAATGGTAAGTTAAATTGGTCGGGAATTCTCAAATTCCTTTGGTATCGTCGGCAAATCGACCAAGGAAGAGTAATCGTTATTGCTAGCTTGCCAGAATACCGTCGTAAAATGGTACCTTTAGGATTAATTTATCTGGGAATGCAGGGAGGAATTAAAAAAGGTAAACCATATAAAAGAGCGGAACTTTCTTTTGTTTGGGAAGATAATTCACCCTCTCGGAAGTTAGTTGAAGCAGCAGGTGGCAAAATCTATAAGACTTACCGAATTTACGAGAAAGCGTTATGAAAGCTTTAGTTACAGGTGCCAATGGTTTCACGGGTTCGCACTTAGTAAAAGCGCTACTGCAACGTGGCGATTCGGTTGTTGGGCTAGTGCGACAAACCAGCGATTTAACAAGATTAGAAGGTACGGGAGTAGAGTTAGTTAAAGGTGACATTACCGACCGTAAAGCTCTACGTGAAGCTATGAAAGATGCTGATACAGTCTTTCATACAGCAGCTTTTGTGGAATTGGGTCTAGTTGATGCTGCAAAAATGGAACGGGTAAATGTTGAAGGAACCCAAGCCGTTTTAGAAATTGCCAAGGAAATGGAAGTTTCTAAAATGGTTTATTGCAGCACTATTGGTATTTATGGTGATACGAAAGGTGAGGTCATAGATGAAACCTTTGAAAGAACCCAAGAAGATTTTTCATCTGCTTACGACAGCACTAAATACGAAGCCCAGCAGTTAGTTGACAACTATGCCGTAATAGGTTTTCCGGTAGTTAGCGTCATGCCATCAGGTATATTTGGTATTGATGACCCTCATTACACTCCCGCATTTAAGCTATTTCTCGAAGGTAAATTAAAAGTTTGGGCAGGTAGCGAGCGGATTACAGGAATAGTTCATGTAGATGACCTTGTTGATGCCATGATATTAGCAGCAGAAAAGGGTGAAAGAGGAGAACATTACATTGTTTCGTCTGGTGAACTACCTTTCGGCGAAATATTTAAAATTATGGGTCAACAGGCTGGTATTTCCACACCTATTGAACTTCCTCCGTCAGTGATTAGAATGGCTGGTAATATTATTGACCCGATAGGCAAATTATTATCCTGGAATCCACCTATAAGTAAAGAGCGAGTACATTATCTATACGACCGCTGCGTGCGGGTTGATGCAAAGAAAGCTCGCGAAAAACTCGGTTGGGAACCTCGTTCTGTATCCCAAACATTGCAGGAAATTACTACAGAGTTAAAATCTCAGATTTGATATTGCATTTAATTTATCAATGCAACTTACTAGATTTATTTAACGTCTTAGACAAAGTAATTTTGTATGCAATTATCAGGTAGATAAATTGTTAGGATAAATTACGAGACAAGTATTCCTGCAATATTCCTTAAAAAGTATATATGAATCCCGTGTTATTAAGTGCTTCGACAGCAATAATTTGTTTCCTCATTGCTTTCATGCTAGCGAGTTTAGTTGAATACTGGCTGCATCGATTAATGCATGTTAATCGCAAAATTGGCGAACGTCATCGCGACCATCATCGTCGTAATGAAGGACAAGGTGTAATTTGGGAATTTCGCGATTATGTGGTCGGTAGTTTGGTTGTTTTGCCAGTAATGTTTTTCTTTTCTTGGGATGCTGGTTTTGGCTGGTTATTCGGAAGTTTGAGCTATGCAGCTTTTTCAGCTTACGCTCATCAATTACAGCATGAGAATCCTACCAAATGTTTCTGGATGAAAATGCCGGTACATTACGTCCATCATAAATATGGCATGTGGGAGCATAATTTCGGTTTAGCTGTAGATTGGTGGGACCACGTTTTTGGTACTTATAAACCCGTTGAAGGATGGATGGGTGAGAAAGAAATTGCTTTATCCCAGCGCGGTTATTTACAGCTTAAGTGGTGGTAAATTGATTTTTGGGCGATTATTGGTGCAAGTCAGAGGGTCTTTGAAATTATAATGTATTTTTTTCGCCCGAAAGCCTTTATCTATAAGTGATTGAGCCTTTTTTTGTCAACATGAGACTTGCACTTTCCTCGAAACCCTTATCAGGTAAAGCTTTGAGGAAATTTTCTTGAGACTCTTCTTTACACCTCAATCGCTCAAACAGTATATTTTCTTTAGACTTGCACTTTTGAACCATGAAAACCAAATATAGAACCGCTTCTACATGCGAGTAGTTGAAATTACAATTAATCCCTATTAGGGATTGAAATATAAAATAGCTATGACAAATAAACCAAACTTTAAAAAAATGTCTACATCTGAGTTAAGAGCATATGTTTTAAAATATAGACAAGATAATGATGCTTTTTATGCTTTAGCAGACAGAATCAAAGAACATGGTAAACCTTTGAATATAGAAGAATTACCAGAAATTATTCAGCGTCAGCAGCAACAATCTCAATAGTAGTAAAATGTGTGTTCTAAATTATTTTAACACAATGGCTTTAGCAAACTATTAACCCAATTAAAAACTTATTTTCAGTTCTTTTTCAATTTAAATTACTATTTTATCTGATAGTTTTCTTCAGATAAGCTTAGAATACGTTATTGGAAAATTTCAAGAAAATAATCTGACTTATCACAAATATTCTGCTTTTCCTTGCGGATTGATTGCTATTTCTAAATCATTGCCAGCTAATATAATCATGTCTCCTGTTCTTTCACCTAATCTAACTAAATTTATTGAAAGATACATATTAGTTAATTGATAGCATAATCTGAATAAAGTATCTTTTTGTTCTGAAGTTGCATCCTGCATACATTTTTAACTAGTTTTTTAAGAAAACTAAAAGTAGGTTTCTTAACCTGAATTGAGTTGACTATCTAACCAATATATAAATTAAGGTTATAAAACTATTTTCAAATCTGTATTCCTATGTTGTTTATACTTTGATTTCATCAAAATATGAATAATATTTTTTAGATATTGAAATAGTTAAATGACAATTCTGATATTATCACTATTGTTGTTGAGTGGAAGTTTTTTTTCTAATGCTCTGTCCCATTAATTGTGATGGATTCGTTTTCTCGGTAACCTTGGGAGACGTAAAATTTTACGTTTCTACATACCATGAAAACTTATAGAACAGACCATTAGTAGTCTACTACATTACTTTTGTGGGGTTTGTAGTAAGGACTTTAGTCCTTTAATATTCCTCAGTCATAGCGATAAATCGCTTACTACAAACGTTTGTGGGGGTCAATTTTGTAAAATAAAATCAGCAACCGGTTTATCTTTTTCAATTGGAGTGATGTCGGGAACGCTTAATAAAACCGACTTATGAGTGAAATTTTTATCTTTATTATTATCTTGGATTCGTCTTTCTACCCGACTCGGAATACCGTAACCGAAGACTACGTGTCCTTGTCCTGCTAAGACAACCATTTGGTAATCTGGATTCGCTTTGATATAACTAGCGATACCGTCAGCCATTGTTTCATCCCACAATACTTGGGCTAAGAAAAAGCGATTTGCACTATTACTGTTTCCATGTCCAGCACTTTGATGTTGTTCAAACGCTTTTAATATCATTTGACGATATGGTACGTTATCGAGCCGAATTTCTGTAACTGGTGGAATGAATTTCTTTTCTTCGTCAGTTAATTTTTCGAGTCCTTCTTTAGCTACTTTTCGGCTAATTTCGCTGGGAGTATTTAAGGCTAATACTGGTATTTGTTTCTCTTTTGCGAAGCGCAAAATCGGAGCGTAAAGTTCCCAATCAAAACCCCAGCGATTTTTATATTCTGTTTTTTCTACTAGTTCTGTTTCAGTAATTTTTCCTGCTATATATTGGTTAATCGCTTCTTGATAAGGACGTTGAAACATTTCCATCCCAATGGCAAGTTTTGGATTGTTCTTATGTAGTTCTTTGAGAATTCTTAATTGGTTTTGGTGGTCTTGGGAACTATCGTGAGTTTCTCCGAGATACACTACTTTAGCTTTTTTTAACTCAGGTAATATTTGATTTAAATTATCAACGCATTGACTGTTGGAAAACTTTTCAGAACAGGATATTTTTGCTGCTTCTGTTGCACAACTAGGTAAGGTGTAAATTAGAATTATTCCTAACGATAGGATACATAATTTACTGAAGTAAGGCAGTGTCCGCTGCATATTTTTTACAGATGTACTAATAAGAGTTTTGTTTCTCAAGAATCTCTATATAATAAAGGTAAAAGCAATTTAGATTTGAAATTAATCTGAAATTAATATATAAGCGATTTCTATTTTTTTATTTATCAAACTCATATAATATATATTTTAATGAAATAGCTTTTATGAAATAATAATTGCGTTGTAAACATTAAAATATTAAAACAAATGCCTCTTAATTCAACATTATAGATATAGCTATTTTAAAATTTAAACCAGAAGTAACTAATGATAAAATACAATATTTATTCAATCAATTAGAAGAATTAAAACAACTAATTCCAGGTATTACTTACTTCTCCGGTGGTGATTATTCCAGTCATGAAGGTCTGAGTCAAGGCTTTTCTCATGGTTTTTAAATGACTTTTGAAAGTGAGGAAGCCCGAGATAATTACTTGCCCCATCCAGAGCATGAAAGAGTAAAAGCCGAAATTTTACCTTGCATCAACGATATTATTGTATTTGATTTTGAAGCTTAATAAACTGTTTCATCTTCTTTTCGCCAAGCTGGATCTACAATGCAAATGAATACTAATGGTTCGCTTCCACAACTATGAATAAATTGTTTTGCATTTGGAGGAATATATACCGCATCGCCGGGTTCTACAGTTTGAATTTCGTCATCAATATGCATTTCTCCTTTACCAGTAAGAATGTAGTAAACTTCTGAAGTTTTTAAAGAATGTGGCTGAGAAGTTTTTCCTACTGGTAATGTTGCATGAGCAAAGCTATAACGTAATTCTAAAGGTTGTTTATCCGGGTGAAGCAATTCTCGTAAAATTGTATTGTCACCTGCAATAAATTCCGGACAATCTAAGAGCTTTTTGACAAACATTTAGTGTTATTGGTTTGCGGTTAGTTGTTAATAGAATGAATATCAACTGTTTAATACAACATCGGATTTGTTTTTGGTTGATAATCCATACATTCTATTGCTTCTTCGGTATTAGCAATAGAAGGATTGACGGTGCATTTTAAACGATAATCGTCGGTAAAATATTGACAGCCCGTACAGGGAATCTGATGCATTTGTTGTGCTGTTTCAATTCCATCTTTCGCCGCACTCCACATGCTCCATCCGACTAAAATAATTAATGACCAAGCACAGATAAAGCAAATGGGCACTAAGAAAGGTTGAATCGTATGAACTAGGTAATAAAGTATTTGAAACACGACTTCAAGGATTTTAGATTTTAGATTTCAGATTTTGGATTGAGAGTTAAAAGTTAGGGGTTAAAAGTTAGGAGTTAACAATTAATGATTCCAAATCTTTAACCTTATCCCCTTATTCCCAATTCAATTAAACTCCGGAATGACCCAGCGCTATACCAGCGACTAACATTCCTAAAACTAGAAATGGTTGGGCACTAGCCTGATATTTTACATCGTTTTCTAAAGGGTCGCGCAGGAAGTACATATCTTGAAATGTGATTTGAGGAATTACTAATAAAACTAGTATTGCTGCATACAAATTCTGGTGTAAGTACACTAAATATCCCGCAATCAACATTTGAAATATATCAATCATTCCCGCACAAATCCAAGCTGCTTTTTTGACACCAAAAACTACTGGTAAGGATTTCAAACCGAATTGCTTATCACCTTCTACGCTCTTGAAGTCATTAACAATAGCGATTCCTAACCCTGCCAAACTGTATACGACGGTAAATACTACTACTTTCCAATTTAATTCGCCAAATAATGCATGACCGGTACACCAAGGGAAAGCAATATAGCTTGCACCAAGAGCATAGCCACCCAACCAACCGTTTTGTTTTAGCTTCAAAGGTGGTGCGGAATAAATATAGGCTATCAATACACCTAGTACAGCAATAACTGAAATTGTGGGAAATTCATTTTCAGCCCACTTATCTAAAGCAAAAGCTAAACCCAAACCGGCAATCATTAATACCCAAATTTGAGTAATTACCTGGGGTAAAGGAATCGCACCGGAAGGAATCGGACGATAGGGTTCGTTGACTGCATCAATTTCGCGGTCATAATATTCGTTTAAAGTTTGGGTATAACCCGCTAAAATTGGACCTGCAAGTAACATACAAGCAGCAGATTTAAGAACATTTTCTAAAGTCCAGGTGTAGTTACCCGAGGAAGCTGCACCACAGACAACTCCCCAAATTAGAGGAATCCAAGTAATCGGCTTCATTAACTGTAAACGAATCTTCCAGATAGAAGTTTCACCAGACGCTGCACCCTTCATTCCTAACAACTGTCTGGTTTTTGCACTGCGATTATCAGCTTCTGATTTTGGTTGAGTTGATTCAGACATTTTGGTTAATTGGTAATTGGTAATTGGTAATTGGAGATTGGGGATTGGTAATTGGAGAGGGGGTAGAGGGGGTAGAGGGGGTAGAGGGGATAGAAATCTTAATTATTGATTTTAATTCCTAGCTCCTAACTCCTAACTAATAACTCCTCACTAATAGTTCAAAATCCAAAATCCAATTACCCATTACCTACTACCAATTACCTATTTTTAAAAAGAAATTATCAAATATTGGTTCTGAAATTTCGCACCTGCGACGGGTTTACCGCTTAGGGCGGTCGGTAATAATATATTTCTTCTTTGGTCACCCGCTTCTATGGTAACTTCTGGACCATACTGGGTTAGTTTGACTTGCTTTTTGTCAAATCCTGGCAAGAATAACCTTACCTGACGAGCGTTAACATCAATTTCTATAGGTTTAGGAGCAAGCTGCGTCTGCGCTGTAAAGTCTGGGAGAGCATCTACTAATGGCTGCCAATCACCTTCTTGAATATCTGGGATATTACTTACTTGTAATGGAGCAAAGTCTTCCGAGACATTTGAATTTCCATCGGGAGAAATAACAATAACACCACCAATAGTTAAACCAACTTGTTGAGCGCTTCCCCAAAGATAGCGACTTGTTACTATCTCGATGGGGTCTGGGGTTGTCACCAAGAAAGCGCTGAACTGTTGGGGATTGGCTAAAACTTTTTTACCTTTATCCAAGATGTTATTTGCTTGGTTTGTAGGTTGAGCAAAGTTATCTGCTGTAGGATTGACATTGAGAAAAGTGGAAATCAATGGTTGGATGAAAGGTGAATCTGAGATTGCTTTACCTAAATCGGAACTGATAAACAGTTGTCGGAAACGTCGCACGTACCAACTGATAGATTCTGGCATTCCTAACATCCGCAGGGTTTTTAAATCCCCCGTACCGTTGTAAACAATAACGTCGTATTTACCGCTCTCGAAATATTCGCGGATAGCATTCAGTGCCAAAGCACCATCCATCCCAGGTAAGATTGATAGTTCTTGCCCGTATACATCTTTGAGAATAGGTGTTTTAAGATATTGCGCTTCAAGTTTCTTTACTTCTTCCCAATTGCGTTCCAACAATACGGAAGATTGAAACTGCACCGCTTGTAAATTAGCACCAATCTCTTGAGGATCTGGACCTAAATCCGCACTCAACATAACGGGTAAAACGGGTTCTGCACCACTTGCCAAAAGAACCCGTTTTCCTTGATTTGCTAGGGATTTCGCAGACGCGATCGCAATTTTAGTTCGAGCCGCGCTGCTTTCACCCAAAAAGGTCAATATCTGGGACATTTTATAAATTCCAATTTCCGCCTAATTAATCAACTTCAAGTTAACAGCAGATTTCTTTGAGACGCTTCCCCCTACTGCACTAATTTGAGTTCGTCTTCAAAAAACCAAGTGGCAGAATTGTCATCAAACTTTACCACGCAGCCAACACCCTTACCATCAGTTATCTTGAAACCCTTGATGGTACCGACCTTTCCTAACTTTCCAGATGTATTTCCAGAGGATAAACGGTCGCGTAAACGAACTACCTTAACTTTTTGTCCTACTTCCATTGCCGAATTATGTAATGCACTAAACCAAGACTAAGTTTAGCTGAATTAGGGACTTGTGGGAATTAGGTAATGGGTAATTGGGAATTGGGCATTGGGGATGGGTAATCGGTAATTGGAAGAGGGGACAATAAGAAAATAGTGGTTATTAAATCTTCAGTGCTAATCTAAAATCTGTCTTGGAAAGTTTTGGGGGAAGAAAATCTACACCCCAAACTTTCCGCAAAATCTAAAATCCCAATGCCCCATCACCAATCCCCCATTCCCAATTCTTAATTAACCATTTCGTTGTATGATTATTAAAAAATTTTGTTTAAATAATTTGTTCAAATTCGATGAAAAATTGTATTATTTATAACCTTTACTAAAAATATATTTCCTGTAGACAGTTGGTTACAAAGAAGAATAATTGAGGTGAATAACGGTTATAAATAGGATTTTATTCAGTTAACCGCTAATTACTAACTGATTATTAAGGTTTGAGGAGTCAGAAGTCTATGCGAGCAATGCATTCTGTTGTCCGTATTTCAGGAAGGTTAAGGCGTATTCTACCAATTGGCGAGCAATGGTGGACGAAGTTCGATTTACTCAGAACTTTGGTCAGACGAGATTTGGAAGCGCGGTACAAAGGTTCGGTTTTAGGTAATTTGTGGTCAATAGTTAATCCTTTATCACAATTACTAATTTACACTTACGTTTTTTCCGTAGTGTTAAAAGTAAAACTGAGCCTAAAAGGCTTACCAGCTAACGAAAATGTATCGTTCGGTTTATGGTTATTTGCAGGATTGCTTCCTTGGATTGCTTTTAGTACTGGCTTAACTCAATCTGCCAGTTCTGTGATTGGTCAACCAAATTTAGTTAAAAAAGTTGTATTCCCTTTAAGCTTATTACCCTTAGTACCAATTTTTTCAGCGTTTATCGAAAGTTCTTTTGGTTTGATGATGCTGATTTTTTTCGTTGCTTTGTTTTCGGGAACTTTACATACAACATTGGCGTTGTTACCTTTAGTTTGGCTACCACAATTGTTGCTTACTGCTGGCTTGGGTTATTTAGCGGCAGGTCTAACCGTATTTTTACGGGATATTCCACAAACATTAAATGTTATTCTAAATATTTGGTTTTATGCTACTCCTATAGTCTATCCGATTACATCAATTCCTGAGAGTTGGCGCAACTGGGTATTATGGTTAAATCCATTGTCGGCAATTGTGGAGATTTACCGCGAACTTATTCTAACAGGGGAGGTAAAGCATTGGGGCGAGTTGGGGACAGCTTTCACTATATCAGTGATTATATTTATGGTCGGTGTTTTAGTATACCGTAAGTTACGTCCGGCTTTTGCTGATGTGTTGTAAATAGATGTAATTAAAATGATTCGTAAGCGTGCAATTTGAGATGCGAATAAATGATAATAGATTCTCTCTAAATATAGCTGTAGCTAATATCGGAAAATACTTTTAATAAAGTAAATTAAGTATAAAAGTTATTCCGGATACATTATCAGGTTAAGGGAATCTATTGATGTCGAGTGTGGTGTGTAAGCTGTAGGATTTACAGGATTATGGGTGAAGAAATAGCGATTTCACTCCAGAATGTTTCTAAATGTTTTAAGCGGTACAGTCATCCGGTAGACCGTTTAAAAGAAATATTGTTACCTCAGAAAAGTTATGCTCAGGAATTTTGGGCTTTACGAGATATTAGTTTAGAAATACCCAAAGGACAAACTGTTGGAATTATCGGACGCAATGGTTCTGGTAAAAGTACGCTTTTACAAATCATTGCTGGGACACTAACACCGACAACAGGAAAAATAAATGTCAAAGGAAGAATTTCTGCACTTTTAGAATTAGGGAGCGGTTTTAATCCAGAGTTCACGGGAAGACAAAATGTATTTTTCAACGGACGATTATTAGGGTTAACTCAGCAAGAAATAGAAAATAGATTTGATGAAATAGCCGGATTTGCAGATATTGGAGACTTTATCGAGCAACCCGTCAAGACCTATTCTAGTGGTATGTTTGTTCGATTGGCTTTTGCGGTTGCGGTAAATGTAGATCCAGAAGTTTTGATTGTTGATGAAGCTCTTGCTGTTGGAGATGTAGTCTTTCAACATCGCTGCATGAGACGAATGCGTGCTTTGATGGATTCTGGAGTCACAACTTTGTTTGTTTCTCATGACTCTGGTGCGATTAAGACATTATGTAATTCAGCGGTAATGATTCATGATGGACAAATTTACACCAAAGGATTGCCTAATGCTGTAACTATAGAATATTTAAAACTAGTCACGGATTTGGAACTAGGTTTAGTTACAACAAACCTGGAAACTAATTTTTCGGATATATCCAGTGAGACTATTAACTCAAATCAAGAGCAGTTTTCAAGAGTATTACCTAATAGTAGCCAAGTTGCTATTATCGATAAAACCTCTAAAAAAGCATCGCGTCGAGGAAGTGGAAAAGCCAGAATTGATAGTATTAAATTGTTAAATAGCTTCGGTGAAGATATTGGTGAAAATACTATTTTTGCTTTTGATGAAGAAATTATTTTATCGGTTAAATTAAAAATATATGAGCATCTTGAAAGCTGTATTGTAGGTTTCTTCATTTGTGATAAGAACGGTAACGAAATAATTGGTAGTAACACATTTGAAGAAAATATAAAAATTGATGCATTACAGCCAAATGAAGAATTAGAAGTTGATTTTAAATTTAAATTACCTTTAAGACCGAATTCTTACAGTGTGACAGTTGCTGGAGCAGAAAACTACGAAGCTTTGACGTTTGACTGGATTGATAATGCAGTTGTATTTCAAGTTTTACCTCCGAGTACTGGAAAAAACATTCATGCTTTAGTAGATCAGCCGATTATAGTTACGGTAAATAAACAAATTTATCCTACTACTGTATAACCAGTTTAAAAGTATAATTATTATTATTTTAGCTATGAGCGAAAATTGGTATAAAGATTATTCAAATATAGAATTGCATAGCGAGGAAGCATTAGGAACAAACAATTCTTTAGTTAAAATGTTGAGTTTTATTGGTTCAAGCAAACGAGTAATTGATTTCGGTTGTGCTAGCGGTTATTTTTCAAAATTATTAACTGCTAAGGACTGCATAGTGACAGGAGTAGAAATCAATCCTGAAGCTGCAAAATTAGCAGAACAATATTGTGAAAAGGTAATTATTGCCGATTTAGACTTTGTTTCCTTGCAAGAAATTTTGCCAAATCAGCATTTTGATGTAGCTATTTTTGGTGATGTTTTAGAGCATCTTCGCAATCCTTGGCAAGTATTAAAAGAAGCAAAAAAAACGCTTAAATCAGACGGATATGTAGTAGCTTCTATTCCCAACATTGCTCATGGCTCAATTCGTCTAGCTTTATTGCAAGGAAAGTTTGAATACTCAGAAGTAGGTATTTTAGATAATACTCATCTACGATTTTTTACGAGGAAAACTGTAGAAGAGTTATTTGATAAGTCAGGGTATTTAATAGAATCAACTGATAGAACAACACTACCAATTTTTACTAATAACTCTTTAGTTCCACGAATGAATCAGCATGAGTTCAGTTTAGAAACAATACAAAAACTTGAAGTAGATAAGGATGCTCAAACGTTGCAATTTATTATTAAAGCAGTACCTTCTTCTATAGAAAAAAAGTATGCTATTCTTCACGAGCAACATTCTAAACTCTTAGAAAGAGAGCAGGAATTGTTATCTGAGATGCAATCAACACAAGTAAAGCTAGAGCAATCGCAATCTCAACTACAATATAAACAAGCAAAATTAGAAATTTCTCAAACTGAATTAGAACAAGTTAAAGCGCAATTAAAGCAATCCCAACTTCGACTTGAAGATAAACAAACAGAATTAGAACTTTCTCAATCTGAATTGCATAAAAGCCAGAAAAAACTACAACAGTCTCAGTTAGAGCTAGAGCAAATTAAAACTCAATTACATCAGTCTCGATTTGAATTTCAGCAAAATCAGGCTGTAATTGCAGCTATAAAAACAAGCAAATTTTGGCAACTTCGAGGTGTATGGTTCAAATTTAGAAATGCAATTGGGATAAAAGATGAAGCAAAATCTTTACTGGTTTTTCCTGAACGTAGAAAAAATCAAATCGAGAAACTAAAGTGGACATGGAAAAACAAAGGTGCGAGAGGAACAGTTTCTTTTGTCAAAACTTATCTTCGTTCCAAGGTCAAAGAAACAAGTGATTATCAAGAGTGGATTCATGAACATAGTTTAAGTAAAAAAGATATTACTAAAATTAAAAAACAAATAGAAAAATTTGCTTTAAGACCTAAATTCTCGATTATTGTACCTGTTTATAACGTAGAAAAAAAATGGTTAGAAAAGGCAATAGAATCTGTTCGCAATCAAATTTATCCCGATTGGGAACTTTGTATAGCCGATGATGCTTCACCGAAGCCACATATTCGTTCTGTTTTGACTAAATATAGTAAATTAGACTCACGAATTAAAGTTGTATTTCGCGAACAAAATGCTAATATTTCAGCAGCCAGTAACTCGGCATTAGAGTTAGCTACTGGAGAGTATATTGCACTTTTAGATCATGATGATGAATTAGCAATTGATGCTTTATTTGAAAACGCAAAGCTAATTAATCTTCACCCAGATGCCGATTTTATTTACAGCGATGAAGACAAAATAGATACTAAGGGAAACCGTCTCGACCCATTTTTTAAACCAGATTGGTCCCCGGAGTATTTTCATGCTTGTATGTATACCTGTCATCTGGGTGTTTACCGCACTAGTATTATCCGAGAAATTGGCGGTTTTCGTAGTGATTATGATGGTTCCCAAGACTATGACCTTGTATTACGAGTTATAGAAAAAACTCAGAATATTTACCATATACCCAAAATTTTATATCACTGGCGGATTATTCCTGCTTCTGTTACATCTGGAGAAGAAGCAAAACCTTGGGCATATATTGCAGCTCGTAAAGCATTAGAAGCAATGATTGAACGTAGCCCATATCCAGGAAGAGTAGAAGAAACTACTCGGGTTGGTTTTTGGCGAATTCGTCGTGATATTGTCGGAGAGCCATTAATCAGCATTGTTATTCCCAGTGGTGGAACGGTCAAAGATACTCCTAAAGGTTCCATATGTCTTTTGGAAAACTGTATTCGCAGCATCCAGGATTTAAGCAGCTATCGCAAATTTGAAATTGTTGTAGTTGATGGATACGATATTCCCGAATCAACTTTGCAAAAAATTGCTGCAGATAATGTACAACTAGTTAGGTGTTCCGAACCATTCAACTTCTCGATGCGAATTAATAGGGGAGCAGCTAAAGCGAAAGGTGAATTTTTGCTTTTGCTCAATGACGATACAGAAGTCATTACCTCCGATTGGTTGGAGTCAATGTTGGAATTTGCTCAACAAAAAGAAATTGGTGCTGTTGGAGCAAAACTATTTTATCCTGATGGTAAAATACAGCATGCAGGTGTCACTGTACTTGGTGGTAATCCCGGTCATACTTTCCATGGATTTGATGGAGACCATCCAGGTTATTTCTGTTCAAATATTGTTAATAGAAATTATATAGGTGTTACTGCCGCTTGTTTGATGATGCGACAAGAAGTATTCCATCAATTAGAAGGTCTTGACGAAAGCTTCCCTCTAAACTATAACGACGTAGATTTGTGCTTAAAAGCTCACCAAGCTGGGTATCGTAACTTAGTCACCCCCTACGCTCAACTTATTCACTACGAATCAGCTAGTCGTGATAAAGGCTTAAAACCGGGAGAATGGGAACAGTTTAATGATAAGTGGAATAGCTATTTGCAAAATTTAAATGGTGACCCTTATTACAACTATAATTTATCTTGCAAAGAAGCTAATTTCCAGCTATTTTGATTTTTTTTAAGCACTTATGCAGGGATAATGTTGCAAAAACAATTGCTGCGTATACTGCATTTATTTTTATGTACAAACCATCTCAAAGCGTTGAAAACTGGTAAAGATTGTGTAATCATTTTCTTTATTGGTGCTGCTACATGAAAGGAAATGGTTTGATGTTGAGTTACCAACAAAAAGGATTCTGGCAGCAAAATGGCTATCTTGTTCTACCACAATTCTTTAGCCAACAAAAGGTAGAGGAAATTGTTCGGCTGCATAAAAAAGTTTTTAAGAAATGTCCTGATAATGTTGTTGTTGATGATATCACAACTAACCGTAGGTGTTACGCTAGTTCTCTTTCCTCCCAAGAGAAGAAGCACCCTTTGAAAATCAATGACTTATATTTGAATTACGATGAAGTAAGGTCGCTGAGTTTGAATGAGAATCTGGTAGAAATTTTAGACGAGCTTTTGCCAGATAAGCCAGTGTTATGTAATACTTTGAGTCTGGACTATGGTACTCAGCAATTTTTGCATGTTGATTCGCTGTACATGACACCTCTAACAGACCAGCATTTAGCCGCTACTTGGATAGCTTTAGAGGATTGTCATCCCGATGCGGGACCTTTAATATACGTTCCCGGAAGTCATAAAATACCTATTTATCAATTTTCTACTGGTAGTGCTCATCAAGTCAACGACGAATTTTCTCAATGGCAAAGCTACATGGAAGAGAATATTTGTAAATACGGATTAAAACAAGAAACTTTTTTACCGAAAAAAGGAGATGTTTTTATATGGCACGCACAACTTTTGCATGGTGGTAGTGTAATAAATAACCCTAAATTAACTCGCAAAAGTATAGTTAGCCATTATTTTACAGAAAGCGATTGCAAGCAACTTGGAAGTAAACTTGTATCTCATGGAGGCGGTTATTGGATGGATAGACCTCCTCAACAGGTATTAGAAGATAGTGGAAATCACAAAAAGGTTACATCAAGCAGATTACTAATATTAAAAATTGAGCATGTTCTTAGAACTACTCTTCATTATTTTCGACTTTGGAAGAGAGATGTTTTAAAGTTTCCAGATTTTTCATCAAAATAGTTATTCAAAATATGGTAGTTCTGCGGTAATTTTGGAGCTTAGCTAGAAATTTATTTTACTTATTAACTAAAGCCTTCTTTTTTTTCATGAGTTTGATATATTTCCTTAGTTAATATTATGGCTAAAATAATTACATAAGTAAGTTAGCAAGTCTTATTTACTCTTATTAAGAGCCAAAAAAATTAACCCCCTTAAAAAAGGAGGTTAGAGAATCTAAAAATTTTGTTTCATTGCTTAATCAAGCAGTATTATAATTACTTTTTCTACACTACTTGTGACTCTTTTGTCGATGTCGAACGTTCAAAGATTGCAACGTCAAGTGCTGTATTGTCAAATTCTTCATAAGACAAATCAATAAATCCATCGTTTGGCTTACTATCTGTAACAGTACCACCATCTGAACCCCAAGGATTACGTACCACTATTCTTTGTTCGCCATCTTTAACATATGCGCTAGTTAAAGTAAAGGCATGTCCTTTAACTAACTTATCGTTTGATTTATCTGTACCCATAATCACAATTTTATCAGCATCTACTGCACTCTTAATTGCATCAAAGGTCATAGGTGTGCCGCCACTATACCATCCAAGATTAATTTGAGCGGATGTACGTAAAATAGTTGTTGGTTTTTTACCAGTAATATATTTCAAGGCTCCATCAGTACTATCACCGTTTCCTGTTAATGTATATCCGCTCTTTCCAGATTTTCCTGCATCAATTTCTTCTCTAAACTGAGCGTAAGCTTTCTCAGCAATAGGAACCCAAATTGCTTGTCCGTCATTATCAAGGAAATTTGTACCATTGAAACCCCCTCTTCTAGCACCGTGTAGTTGGTTGTCTTTCGTGATTACCTGGCGGTCTACCGTAATATAATATGGGTTTGATTGATTATAGAATCGGAAAGTCCAGGATTCATAATCTTTACCGTTATAAGTTTCTTTCCCATTTACGGTAATAAAGCCATCGAGGAATTTGCTATTTTTATTGATGTTTCCAGGTCGTTGAGGTACGGGAAATAAAGCACCGAGAGAAGCGATATATACGCAGTTACCAAAACCTCCTTGGTTAACGTCGCGAATTCTTGGTTGTCCTTTAGTCCGTCCATCTCCTGGATTGGAACCGAAGAAATCACCCTCAAGTGTTTTGTAGGTAAAATTGCTAGTCTTTTGAGTAGCTTCTCCGCGAGCAGAATCTCCTTGTCCGACGTAGTTTGGAGTTGCTCTGTTGGTACCAAAGAAGTATTTTTCAACTAAGGTGTCAAAGTCAGCACCGACCATATTATCGGTAATACCTGTAACTACTTTATCTGTTATGAACTTGGTTTCGTCCGACAATTGTAAAACGCTAGCTTTGTCTACTAAAGTTCTCAAATCAGTTTTTTCTGTGTTGCTGATACCATCTTGTCGAGCTGTGGAGAAGAATTCTAATATATTGGCTCTGTTTAATGCGGTTTTGTTACTGAGAAGATTATTTAACGCAGTATCTTGCAGAGTGATACCAAAATTATTTGTACCACTACTACCACTTTCGCCCAGTGGAGTAATAGTTAAATCATATACTCCGAATTCGTCATCAAATGCACTATAAACTTCAATCTCATAATTAGCACCATCTTCGATAGTAAGTTCTAATTGTGAATTGTAGTTATCTTCTGAAATATCATCGTTCTCGAATAGAACTGTATTAGAAGAACTGTCTTTAATCTTCAATATGGTGTCAAATTCTTCGGAATTAAGGTTGATTTTTACCTTTGAACCAACTGTAATACCAGTCTTATCAAAATTATAGGTGTCTACAGTATCTTCGCCGTTAAGTATACCCCATATGGTCTGGTCCTTAGCAATGAATGGATTTGTTGGTGTGTTTTTGAGTTCGTTACTTTCTGAATTCCCCAATTTTTGGACTGCTGAATTGACGCTATAGCTGAAACTTCCTGTGACATCGGGACTGCTACTAGTGAAGCGTACTATGTACTCTACATCCTTCTGACGGGTAAAAAGAATTTCTGCTGTGGTGCTTCCACTAGCTACATTATCGTTCTTAGCTAAAACTTCCCCTGTTTTTGCATCTATCAATTGTAAGTAAGGGTCAAACGCTGTAGATTCCATTCTTACTTTGACAACTTGCTCATCTGCAATACCAGTCAAATCTAGCTTTCTATCTTCCCGATAAGAATCTTCCCGTGCTGGATTGAAGAAATTGTCAGTTAGAGAAATATTGCCACTATCCCCAATTTTCACAGTCTCAGTTGCTGTAGCTGAAACTTGAGCAGTTAGTTTATAATCCCCCAGATTCTTAGCATTAATACTTGTAGCTAACACTTCATAATCAATACCTTCTTCCACTTCAAAACTCAAGCTAGAGTTCTTGTTAGTCTCACTAATATTGTCATTTTCAGCGATTAAATCACCCGTTGCAGCATCTACGATTTGTAAGTAAGTGTCAAAACTTTGAGCAGTCATCGTCAAAGTTACTTGTTGACCGGTTTCAATACCATATAGCTCGTAGAAATTAGCATAACTGCTGTTGCGATAAGGATTTTCTTCAGATTCATTAGATAACTTGCCAGTAAAATCTCGGCTACCACCTAGTAAAGAAATTTCTGTTAAATCTAACTCAGGAATTACTTCACGTTCAAATTTGGGATTTGCAACCGCAAATTCATCATTATCTATACCTTCGGTAATATAGTATTTGAACAATTCCTTTAAATTAGAGTCTTTATTACCTCCATTATTAGTTTTGTAATATTTTGCGTCGTAACTATCAGAAAATACTCGCTCTTCATTAATACCGTGGAGTTGGAAGTGTTTGTAAAGTGAAGGCTTATTCAGGTTGCCTAAATCCTGGTTACTCTTCATATAGGTATTGACATCAAACTCTTCTGAAGACCTACGACCTTCACCAATCCCGTTAGTCATAAAATGATTAAACAAGAATTTACGTAACCCTGGTTGCTCGGGATTACCGTCCTCTATTGCCTCAAAATCTACATTATTAATCTCAGTATAAACAGTTGGTAAATCGGGGTTTTCATCACCGTAATAATCTAGATCCAAAGAGTAAGAAAATTGTCTTCCTTCAGCAATTCCATATTTAGCCAAGTGCTTTAGTAACTGAGTACCGTTAAATTTCAACTCTTTCAAATCGTCGTTGAAATCTTCATACAATCCCAGGTCAACAATAGCTGAAAAGGCTCGCTTTTCTTTTAAACCATGGTTTACAAGATGCTGTAGTGCTTCAGCTTTTGTCATATTTTTCAAATCTGAATTAGCTTCTTTATAAAAGCCCAAATCCACATATTTTGAAAAAGTTCGACCTTCGTTAAGTCCAAAATCGATTAAGTGATTGAGAGCATCAGCACCTTTATACTGAGCTAAATCTGAATTGACATCACGGTAAAATTTTAGGTCTACAAAAACAGAGAAATTACGGTCTTCATTTAGTCCAAACTGCTCCAAATGTGCAAGTAATTGCGCGTTATCAAAACCTTGTAAATCGGCATTATTCTCGCGATAGTAGCTCAAATCAATTAATGAAGAAAATGAACGTCCTTCGGTTAATCCAAAAGCCTGGAAGTGTTCTGCTGCTTGCTCGTCGGAAAATTGAGATAGGTCGGAGTTCGCTGCACGATAAAAATTCGCGTCAAAAAATTTGCTTTCCATTTATTTTTCTTGCCCATAACAAATCAAATTTTGGTGAAATGTAGCTGTATAGTGTTAATACTGGAGAAAAAATAATTTTTGACCAAAAGATACCCCCTGATAGCCCTGGTAATGGACAACAGTAATAAACTAAGATGATTTGGATATCTAAATAAAATTCTTCCTCAAGCTACGATTACACGGTAGACGTAGCTAATTTGATTTACATCAAGCTAACATTCCTAGTTAGTTATAACTTCATCATTACCTATGTCGTCAAGGCTACATCCCATTATTTAACTTAGTATGATTACCGAAGCTATTCGCTCAGCTGTGAAGAGAAAATGTAGCTGAATCAAATACAGCAATTTTGTACAAAATATAGAAAGGCAAGAACTATCTGAAAGTCTTGAAGAAATAGCAGAATATTTGTTCGTTTGGGTTAATTGGTGTCTCCCCACTTGCTTCAACAAAGTAAACCTCCCCAGCGCAGTCACTTCCTGAATAAGGTGATGGCTGGGGAGGTCTATACTGAGGTTAATCGTCGCAAACTACTGTAATGTAAGGCATCGATTTGCATTACTATTTAAGTAGGCTATAGGTATCTTAAGTTACGCTAATTACGCTTTCTTGGTTGATACCGGACGGTTAAAGATTGCTACATCAAGCTTTGCATTGTTGAATTCTTTAAAAGACATCTCGATAAATCCATCCTTTGGCTCACCAACTGGCTTTTGAGGGTCTTGGGCATCTATTCCCCAAGGATTGCGTACTACAACCGTCTGTTCTTTACCATCTTTGAGATATGCGTCAGTCAAAGTGAATAAATGACCTCCAACCAGGTTGTCGGATAATGACTTTGTATCTGTGCCCATAGTTATCATCTTGCCAGAATCCACTGCCTCTTTAAGCACTTTAAATAAGTCATCATCACCTGCATTTATTGCTTGTGCAGCTTTTTGACCAGTAAGATGCTCCAGCCCTTCTGCTGTGCTTCCGCCGTCACTAATTATAGTGTATCCACCTTTTCCTGTAAAATTTCTTCCGTTGTCTGGGTCTTGAAGTTGTTCAATTGTTGGATTTTCTTCTCTGAAGAGAGCATATGCTTTTTCGGCAAGAGGAACCCAAATTGCTTGTCCATCATCTGTCAGGGAGTTACTGCGATTTGTGCCACCTCTTTGAGCACCGTATAATTCGTTGTTTAGAGTAGCTACCTGGCGATCAACGGTAACATAATAAGGATTATGGTTATCGTAGAAACGGAAAGTCCAAGATTCGTACTCTGTACCGTTGTAAGTTTCTTTACCATTTATGGTAATAAAACTATTGATAAAATCACTGTTTTGATTAGTATTGCCCTCTTTCTGGGGTAAGTTAAATAAAGCTCCGAGGGAAGCTAGGTAATAGCAGTCACCAAAACCTTCTTGGTTAATATCACGAATTCGCGGTTGTCCTACGGTGCGTCCATCTCCAGGGTTAGAACCAAAGAAATCGCCTAAGATTGTTTGATAGGTAAAGTTGATAGTCTTTTTATCGCTTTCTCCACGAGCAGTATCTCCTTCCCCTACAAAGTCCGTCCTTGGTCTTTTGGTACCAAAGAAGTGGTCGGTAACCACATTATTAAAATCATTAGCAGACATGTCATTCGTAGTATATTTTACTACTTTGCCTGTTAAGAATTTAACGGAGTCTGATAAGTGGAAATGGCTAGCTTTGTCTACTAAAGTTCCCAGATCGGTTTTTTCTGTTCGGCTGATAGTACCATCTTTCTGAGCTTCATTGAAGAATCCCAGTATATCGTTCCTACCTAATGTATCTTTGCCACTCAGAAGGTTATTAAGTGCTGAATCTTGTAGGGTAATACCAGTTTTGTTAACGGCAGCACTTCTAAGCTGGGGTGTATTGGTTGCCAAATCTTGTGTAGCAGCAGTTGCGGGTAGAGCAAAGGCTACGGCTGGAGAAGGATTGACTGTATTGAGTGTGCTGAAGATTAAATCGTATTCTCCGAATTGATTCACACTAGCGCTGTCAACTTCAATCTTATAATTAGCACCATCTGCGATAGTAAAGTCTAATCGAGAATTAGTGCTATCCCCTGAAATATCGTCGTTCTGGAATAAAAGTGTTCCAGAATCATCCTTAACTGTGACTCTGGTATCAAATTCTTCAGAGATGAGATTAATTCTCACTTCAGTACCAGTTGCAATCCCAGTAGTATCTAAGTTGTATACATCGATTTCATTTTCGCTATCGATAATACCCCATATCGTTTCATCTTTAGCAATGGATGGAGATGATTCTTGAGAAACCAAACTCATATCATAGTAAAATTCTCCTGTGGTTTCAGGAGTACTGCTGGTGAAGCGCACGATGTACTCGACACCTTTTTGACGGGTAAAGAGAATTTCGGCATCTGTTGACGAAACCCCAATATTATCATGGTGTGCCAAAACTTCCCCGGTTTTTGCATCTATCAGTTGTAAATAGGGGTCAAAACTTTCGGATATCATCCTTAATTTTACAACTTGTTCATCTGCAACACCAGTTAAATCCAGCTTTCTATCTTGACGATAAGTGTCTTTTCGGCTGGGATTAAACAGTTCGTCATTTAGGGTGGCGAAGCCACTACCGTCAATCTTAACAGTCTCTGTGATAGCGGCAGAAACTTCAGCAGTCAGATTGTAATTACCCAAATTATTAGCATCAACACTTGTAGTTATGACATCATAATCAATGCCTGCTTCAACGGTAAAAGTAAGCTGAGAATTCTTGTTATCGTCGCTGATATTGTCATTTTCAGCAATTATTTCCCCTGTGTTATCGTCTATAACTTGTAGGTAAGTATCAAAGTTTGGACTCGTAGCAGTCATAGTCAGAGTTACCTCTTGACCAATTTCCTTACCAAACAACTCGTAGAAATTACCATAACTAATGCTGCGATAGGGATTTGCTCCGGAACTAGCAGATAAATTACCAGTCAAATCTTTACTACCACCTAGTAAAGAAATTTCTCTCAAATCGAATCTGGGAACCACTTCATTTTCAAATTTGGGATTCTCAACCGCAAATTCATTGTTTTCTATGCCATCAGTAATATAGTATTTGAACAATTCTTGCAAATTAGAATATTCAGGAGCAAAATTATTATCTTTGTAATATTCTGCATTGTAACTATTAGAAAGTACTCGTTCTTCGTTAATACCAAAGGCACGGAAGTGTTTGTAAAGTTGAGACTTATTGAAGTTACTTAAGTCTTGATTGCCGTTCATATAAACGTTGACATCAAACTCATCAGAAGACCTACGTCCTTCGTTAACTCCATAGGTAATGAAATGGTTAAACAGGACTTTATTTAAACCTGCTTGTTCTGCTGAATTAGCTTCTAATTCTGTACCATTGATTCCGCGACTATTTGCATAAGCAGTGACAATATCGGGATTTTCACTTGAGTAATAACCGATATCAAACGGGTAAGAAAATTGTCTTCCCTCACCAATTCCAAACTGATTTAAATGTTTTAATAACTGAGTACCTGTAAGATTCGATTCCTGTAAATCTTCATTCAAATCTTGATACAATTTCAGGTCTACATAAGGTGAAAAGACTCGCTCTTCGTCAAGTCCGTACTGTAAAAAATGTTGGAGTGCTTCAGCTTTAGTAAACTGTGTCAAGTCTGAATTAACTTGCTGATAAAAGCCCAAATTCACATATGGTGAAAAAGTTCGACCTTCGTTCAGTCCAAATTGATCTAAATGGTTAATTAACTGAGTACCTGTGAAATTCAACTCTTTCAGGTCTTGATTAGAATCTTTATAGAGTCCTAAATCTACATAAGGTGAAAAGACTCGCTTTTCGTCGAGTCCATAATTTACTAAATGTTGGAGAGCTTCAGCTTTAGTAAACTCTTTCAAGTCTGAGTTCATTTCCTGATAAAAGCCCAAATCCACATATGGTGAAAAGGTTCGACCTTCGTTAAGTCCAAAATCCTTTAGGTGTTGAAGTGCATCGATACCTTTAAAATCAGCTAAATCAGGATTAACAGCACGATATAAATCTAAATCTACAAGAGCAGAGAATTCCCTTCCTTCGTTGAGTCCAAATAGTTCTAAATGCTCAAGTAATTGTACGTTATCAAAATCTTTTAAATCTGAATTATTCTCACGGTAGAAATTGAGATTTATTAATGGAGAAAATGAACGTCCTTCGTTTAACCCGTATGCTTGAAAATGCGCTAATGCTTGTTCGTCACTGAATTCGGAGAGGTCTGAGTTACTAGCACGATAAAAATCCGCGTCAAAAAATTTACTTTCCATTTATATTTTTGCTTGTAAGAATTACTTTTGTTTGGAGAAAAAGCCTTTGTTCTGCGTTACAATTAGAGGCTGTTTAGACAAGCATAATATTAGTATTCATAAGTATCTTTGGCATGGAAAATAAATTACATATCGAAATAAATTTTGATTGATAATACATTATTTTTTCTATGGCAATCAAAAATTAAATCTGATAAATTAAGTCATTTAACTGAATAATAAATACGATGGATAATTAAACTACATAGCGCTTTTTTATACCTAAAAAATCAATTCGGCAATTTGGCAACTAAAACAAAATAAAAATATCTACAATCAACTGAAATCATCAAAAACTGGCATCAAAGCAGCATCTTAACTGCGATTCAAACAGGGTAATTACATCAAAGCCAGTTCAAATAATCAGCAGTTTTCATCATGAGTGAAGACATCAAAATCTCTTTGAAAAATGTTTCAAAGTGCTTCAAAAGTTATGCTCGTCCGGTTGATAGATTAAAGGAAATTTTATTACCCGGAAAAAGCAGAAATTCGGAATTTTGGGCGCTAAGAAATATTAATTTAGAAATAGAAAAAGGACAAACAGTAGGTATTGTTGGTCGCAATGGTTCCGGTAAAAGTACGTTATTACAAATAATTGCGCGTACTTTAACTCCAACCACGGGGGAGGTAGTTGTCAGGGGTCGGGTTTCTGCACTTTTAGAACTTGGAAGTGGTTTTAACCCGGAGTTTACGGGAAGACAAAATGTCTTTTTCAATGCTAGATTATTGGGTTTAACTCAACAGGAAATCGAAGATAAATTTGATGATATTGCTGCTTTTGCTGATATCGGAAGTTTTATCGAGCAACCTGTAAAAACCTATTCGAGTGGGATGTACGTTCGTTTAGCTTTTGCGGTAGCTGTTAATGTTGAACCGGAAATTTTGATTGTAGATGAAGCTTTAGCTGTGGGAGACATTGTTTTTCAGCATCGCTGTATGCGAAAAATGCGAAGCTTGATGGATTCTGGTGTAACTACTTTGTTTGTATCTCACGATTCTGGTGCGATTAAAACATTGTGTAATTCAGCGGTAATGATTGATGGTGGAAAAATTTACGCTTCTGGTAATCCTAACAATGTAATTATCAAATACATGAAGTTGGTAACAGAAAGCGAATTGGGATTAATTAATTCAGAAAATGATGTGGAAGCATCTTGTTCCCTATCTGATAAACAATCTCTATCCAATCAAAAATCATTATCTAATAAACAACGTGAAAAAAATATTCAAAATCAAAAAAATCAAAAAACTCGACGAGGAAGTAAGAAAGCGCTGATTGAGAAAATAAAGCTATTTCATCAATCTGGAGATGAAGCTGCTGAAAGTCCTATTTTTGGATTTAATGAAGAAGTTAAGTTATTAATTGATTTACAAGTTTATCAAGATTTACAAGGTTGCATTATCGGATTTTTCGTATGTGATAAAAACGGTAATGAGCTAATTGGTAGTAACACGATTGAAGAAAATCAACCAATCGGAAAATTAGTATCGGGAACCAAATTACAAATTGAATTTACATTTAAGTTACCACTACGTCCGAGTTCCTATAGCTTAACGGTAGCTGGTGCAGAAAACTATACAGCAATGACTTTTGATTGGATTGATAATGCTGTGGTTTTTCAAGTCTTACCTCCAAATACAGGTAAACGAATTCACGCTTTAGTTGATACATCAATAAATGTAAAAGTATTACAGCAAAATTTACTGAAAAAACCAACAAAAGCATAGCGAGCATATTTATATGAATGCTGATTGGGAAAAAGATTATCCTTTATTAAATGATTTGTCAGAAAAAGATTTAGATGATAATAGCAGCTTGAAAAAAATGTTGTCCTTGATAGGAGAAAACAAACGGGTTATTGACTTTGGTTGTGCTACGGGTTATTTTGCTCGCTTACTTTGCGAGAGAGGCTGTGAAGTTACCGGTATAGAAGTAAATCCAAAAGCTGCAAAAGTAGCTGAAAATTATTGTAATGAAGTAATTATAGCTGATTTAGATTTTGTTTGTTTAAATGAAATATTTTTAGATAAAATATCTTCCGAAAAATTTGATGTTGCAATATTTGGTGATGTTTTAGAGCATCTCCGCAATCCTTGGAAAGTATTAGAAGAAACTCGAAATTTACTAGAACCTCAAGGATATGTTATCGCTTCGATTCCTAATATTGCTCATGGAGCAATTCGACTTGCTTTATTACAAGGAAATTTTCAATATCAGCCCCTTGGGATTTTAGATAATACTCACCTAAGATTTTTTACTCGTGAAACAGTTGAGCAACTATTTGAAGATACAGGATATTTAATAGATGTGATTGAAGCAACTAAGTTACCGATTTTTTCTAGTTCTGATTTGATTCCAGCTATTGAAAAAGATAATTTTAATCAAAATATTACTCAAGAAGTTGAACAAGATGAAGATGCTGATACTCTGCAATTTGTTATCAGAGCATATCCTTTATCCTTAGAAAATAAATATGCTAATTTACATAAACGGTATTCTCAAGTTCAAGAAAAATTAAGTTATTATGAAATTGAATTAAATAATCTACGAATAGAATTACAACAATCAACACTTCAGTTAGAAAATAAAAATAAAGATTTTGATAAAGTAATAAGTTTATTACAGCATACCGAAACAGAATTAAAAGCAGAAAAAAATAATTTATATAAAACTAAAGAAGAACTTCAGAAATTAAAAAATAAATTTGAAAATAATCAAGTTGAACTAGAAGAAACGCGACTTCAGTTAAAACACAAACAATCGCAATTAGAACAACAACAAAATCAGCTACAGCAAATACAGCAGCAGTGGGAAGATAATCAAATTAAACTACAACAAGCCCACGGAGGATGGGAACATTGCCAGCAAATTATTAGAGCAATGGAAACTAGTAAGTTTTGGAAACTGCGTGAAACTTGGTTTAAATTTAAACATTATCTGGGTTTAAAAGTTAAGTAAATTGAGGCTTTAATTTTATAGTATAAATATATTTTGAATCATGATTAATCATATTAAACAATCTCAATTAATCATCAATCAAGAACAATTAAATCATCGTCATTGCCAAATATTGAGCAATCACCAGGAATTAGAAAAAAAATATTTTCAGCACAATATAGATAATCAGCAGCTAAAAATTTATCAACCATTACAAATTCAAAAATCTGGATATAATTTAGAAGAGAAAAGATTATTATTTATCTCGCGATTACAAGCTGCTAATCTTTGTAAAAATAAAGGGATTAATCCGTGGGAATTAAATTTAAATAATGCATATAAAAATTGTCATAATCCCTGTATAACTGTTGTAATCACGCTTTTTAATTATTCAGAATATATCTATGAATGTTTAAATAGTTTAGCTCAGTCAGACGTTTCTGATTTACCTGGAAATATAGAAGTTTTAGTAATAGACGATTGCTCTACCGATAATTCTGTGAATCTTGTCGAAGAATATTTAAAAAACTCCGATTTCCCAATTTGTTTAGTAAAAAAATGGTTTAATACAGGATTAGCTGATGCTAGAAATGTTGGTTTAGAATTAGCACGTTCTCCTTATATTTTTATTTTAGATGCCGATAACTGGATTTATCCGCACTGTCTAACAGTTCTTTATAACAAAATAAAATCTAATCAATATGCTGCTGTTTATGGAGAGATTAGTCAATTTGATAATGATACTAGACAAGAATTAAATCGAATTTCTTGTCATGAATGGGATGTTAATAAGTTAATTAGGCAGCCTTATATCGATGCTATGGCTATGTTTAATAAAGATATCTTGATTAATATAGGAGGATATTCAACAGATTTAATTGAATATGGTTGGTTTGGATGGGATGACTATGATGTTTGGTTAAAATTAGCTCAAGCAAATTACTCTTGTAAGTTTATTCCCAAGGTTTTAAGTGCTTATAGAGTTCATTCAAATTCAATGATAAATACTACTAATAAATACGCACTTAATCTCGCTAGATATTTTTTTCATAAGTTTTCTGATATAGCTCAAAATCAAACTTCAGATATGGTATTTGGTTTTTTTCAAAGCGAACTATTTTCTAATTCTTCTTCAATTCAGAAAAGTAATTCAAAAACATTATTACAAGAATTACAGTTTGCTCGTAATCAAATTGAAGCTATGGAATCAAGCAAATTTTGGAAAATAAGAAGTAAATGGCTGATATTAAAGCAGTTTCTAAGGTCAGCGATTAGTAAATAAAAATTTAAAGTATATATTTTAAATTTACGTGAATGGTATATTTAATTTGTATGGTGCTATGAAAAATTGACTAAAACAATTTTCAATTCGCAATATAACCAGAAAGATGATATTGGTAATTAATAATTACTAACTGGAATGACTATTTTTTAAGGTAGGAATAACCTTTATTTTATTATCACGCACTAACTAAAAAAATGTCAATTTTGTCAGTTGTGATTTTATTTAAAACTTTTTATCTCTATTAATATGTACAAAATTGCAGCCTATATTACAGCTTATGAAGATAAAGAAGCACTTTTTCAAACAATTAATGCAATTCAAAAACAGTCTTATTTAATATCAGAAATTTTTGTTGTAGACAATTCTCAAGCAGCTATTATCGAAACGCAAGCAAATCAAAATATTATAGTTGAATCTCATCCCGAAAATATAGGAGTAGATGGAGGTTTAATTATTGCTATAAAATGGGCTATAGAAAAAAAATACGATTTCCTATGGCTTTTTGACCAGGATAGTCAGCCATCACAAAATTGTTTAGAAATACTATTAAATAATTACCAAAAAATATCTGCAAAAAATTATAGTATCGGCATCATATCTCCTCAAATAATTGATATTAATACCTCGCAAGAATTGCCTGGATACGTTTTTCAAGACTATAAATTTGTACCAAAAGATGTAAGCACTATAACAAAAGATTATTATAAATGTGACGGTGTGATTACTTCAGGTTCTCTTGTAAATTTAAACGCAGCTAAAAATGTTCAGCTTCCCAAAGGTAATTTATTTCTTGATGCTGTTGACTACTCTTACTGCATGAACTTTAAATCTCAAAATTACGAAGTTATTTTAGTTAGAGATGTAAAAATGCAGCATCGTCTTGGTAATTATCTTCAAGTCAAAGATAGATTATCTCGAATAAATAATAAATCAAATCATAAAGTTAATAATCAGGTATTTACTTTTATTTGTTCTCCATCTCGCTATTATTATGCTTGCCGAAATCATACTTATTTTGAAACTCGTCATTCAAATAAGCGGATGTTACATTTTTGTCTTATCTATAGACTTAAATGCTTGTTTGATATGATAATAAGAATTATCCGTTACGAACCCGATTTAGTTTTAACTAAAGTATGGGCTTGTGCTGTTGGAACTTTCGACGGTTTGAGAGGTAGACTTGGTAAAACTTGGTAAATTTATTCTCTATATTTGTGTTAAATCATGATTATTTTTTATTTGACTGCCAAACAGCAGTAATATAAAAATTCAGGAATAGTTATAACAAACCAATGAAAATCATTTCCACTGAAATTCCTGATGTTTTAATTCTTGAACCACAAGTTTTCCGCGACAACCGTGGTTCTTTTTTTGAATCCTTTAATTTAAAAAAGTTTACTGAAAATACTGGCATTGATGTGAACTTCGTTCAGGATAACCATTCTTACTCAAAACAGCATGTATTGCGCGGTTTACATTATCAAATAGTACAGCCACAAGCAAAACTAGTCCGTGCTGTTGTTGGTAATATATTTGATGTCGCAGTAGATATTAGAAAAAATTCTCCGACTTTTGGTAAGTGGGTCGGTTATGAAATTAGTGCTGAAAATAAGCGTCAAATTTGGATACCATCAGGTTTTGCTCACGGTTTTGTAGTTATGTCTGAAGCGGCTGAAGTTCTTTACAAAACCACTGATTACTATTCACCCCAAGGAGAGCGTACTATTCTTTGGAATGACACAGATTTAAATATTGATTGGCAAATAAACGCTCAGCCAATTATTTCTACAAAAGATGCAGATGGTAAACCTTTTGATATGGCTGAGGTTTTTTCTTGATGCATTAATTAGTTTTGCAATCAAAACTTTTGTAGAGACGCGATATAATGCCCTTTCGGGGACGCTATCTCCCCCAGGGAGACGCTTAGTCTAACGACCCACTCCGTGAACGATAACACGTCTCTAAATTATATAGCAGTTTCGGTTGAGTATAATACACCCAAAACCTCACCCCGTCCTCCGGACACCCCTCTTCGCTAACTTGTAGAGGAGAAGGGGAGTAGTTTCGTGTATTCCATCCAACTGAAAACCGCTATATTGATATAGTTTCTAATTCTACGTAGAAATTACAGCACCGAAATCTTGCGTCCAATATCTGTTGTAATTTACTTCTCCAGTGTCATTAGCTAAGTAATAATACCCAATACCGATTTCCTTATAGTTAGGATTGAGAATATTTTCCCGATGTCCAGGACTATTCATCCATCCCCTAACAACTTCTTCGGCTGTTATGTAACCTGCAGCTATGTTTTGTCCAACGTAAGAAGATTGATAACCTGCTAACTTAGCACGGTCGCTAACTCTGCTTCCGTCTGAACCTGTATGACTGAAGAAGTCAGCTAAAGCCATATCTTGACTGTGTGTCTGAGCCGATTTAGATAGGCTAGTATTTAAAGTCAAAGCTTCTAAACCATGTTGACTCCGGTATAAATTTGTTAATTCAACAACTTCTGCAATCAGAGGATCTATTATCTGGGAGCTAGATGTAGGCTGTGATGTAAGCGAAGCTGATGTACTTGGAACTGGTGATGATTTATCCAGAACTATAGTCTTAGATTCAGTATCTATTGGAGTGACAGACAGACTCAGATTATAGTTAGTATTGCCTGCTGCTAAACCTTCAAAGACTCGAATATAGTAAGTTCCATTTTCTAAATTATTGATACCCAAAAATTCATCTGTATTACCGCTGCTCAATGCATTGGCAATAATTTTGCCACTACTATCAAGCAATTGCACGTCTACATCTGCACTCAAACCGTTAATGACGACTTCAACATTGCTATTTAAATTATTTAGATTCAAAGCATAGAAGTCGTTTCTATCAGAGTTTCCTATAGAGTCTCTAAAAGTTATCTGTCCAGAGTCTAAAACTATTGTCCGTGCTTCATCTAAGCTGTTTCCTGCATGGTCAGTTTCTATAAATTCACTAGCTCTTAATCCATCGCGTAAACCAACGCTGATGAAGTGTTCGTAAGCATCGCTGTAGCTAAATCCTGCATTCTTCAAACTGGAGTTACTGTTGAGATAGTACTTAACGTTAAATCCTGGTGCTGATACCCTTCCTTCACTTAAACCCTCAATTACAAAATGTTCTAAAAGCTGTTCATTATTTAACGAGCTAGTAGCTAAATCACTGTGGGTATTTTTGTAAAATTGTGCGTCAAAAGCTGGAGAAAAAGAATTACCACTATTCAAACCTTCGATTACAAAATTTTCAAATGCTTCTTTGTAGCTATTACCAAAAGTTTGAGCAATATCAGGATTATCGGCTAAATAATAGTTGATATTGAAAAAAGGTGAAAATGATTTTCCTTCAGCTATATCTTTGTTTTGTAAGTCCTCCAATAATTCTTCGTAAGTCAAAGACGCTTTATCACTGTTAGTTTTACGGTAGAAATCTAAGTCAACAAGTGATGAAAATTTCCGTCCTTCACTAACACCATAATTTACTAAATGTTCGTATGCTTCTCTATTGCTTAAGCTACCTAAATCGCTGTTACTAGCACGATAGAAATCTAAATCGACCAGTGATGAAAATTCCAGACCATTATCTAAACCGTAACTTTTAAAATGTGACCACGCTTCCTTATCACTCAACCCATTCAAATTAGAATTAGCAGAGCGATAGAAGTTAGCATCAAATAAATTTATTGGCATAGGTTTATAAGGGAACAACACAAAAAAACATTGCAAACGTTTGCTTTTCGTCAGCGTTCCTATACCACGTGGTTGAAAATCATAAACAGCAAGGTTTATGATTTAAAGAAAAAATTAACTATTCACCCAAGTAGGAATTATAGCAACATTAACACGCCTAATTTTGTCTTCTGCTATAAGTAGTATTTCTAGGTTAGTAGGTTCTGTTTTTAAAAAACTACCAATCTACAAGCAATCCACAGCGTTAAATTTTTTTTCTATGTAAACAAATACTAAACATATTGATAAAAAATTATAAGTATTTTTAAACATTGATTATTCTTTATGGGGAAAAATTAAAATTATGATAAGAGAACTAATTATTGTATCTATTTATATATTCATAAAAAAAATATTAAAGCTCTCAAGCACCTTACCTGATTTTTTAGCTTTTGATATTTAATGGCGATATAAGTTATCTTAATGTCATTATAAAAAAGATAGTAATAAAAAATGCCTTAGGTGATATTATTTTTCTCTATGATTTCACCGAGGCTCAAATAGATGTGATTCTCTATTTATAGTCAACGCTTCTATAAAACCTTTGAGATTATATGCAGTTATTTAAATAGAATTTTTATTAATACCAAACCTACGATAATAATTAACAGAACAATTAACTGAAATTTTTGATGTAGTAACAATTTGTACATCAAATATAAAAACAACTCATGCTACTTATATTATCTTCAAATAAAAGACATAAAAAATTTTAATATAATGGCTGATTGAATTTGCTCATTTATTGCTGAGTCAATACTTGAAACTAATTTTCACTTAAATATATTATTTTTATGTGCAGAAAAAATTTATAAACTAGTTTAAGTCTTCAAAATAAAAGAGGAGCTTCATCATCAAGATGAAATAGTTTGAATTAAATGAGCAAATCAATTTTATTAATTGGCTGTAACGGTCAAGTCGGTACCCAAATAAAACAAGTTCTTCAGTCCTGTGGAGATTTAATAGCTGTAGCACGTCCAGAAGTGGAATTAACCGAACCGGAAACTATCAAGCACTTAATTAATCAAAATCAACCGCAAATAATAATTAATGCTGCTGCTTATACTGCTGTAGATAAAGCTGAAAGCGAACCCGAGTTAGCGAATAAAATCAATGCTGTAGCACCTAAAATCCTCGCTGAAGAAGCTAATAAATCAAAAGCTTTACTAATTCATATTTCTACAGATTATGTTTTCGACGGTAAAAGTAACTGTCCGTATCGGGAAAATGATTCAACTAACCCTATAAGCGTTTATGGTGAAACCAAATTAGCAGCAGAAAAAGCCATTGAGTCAATTTGTAGCAACTACTTGATTTTGCGTACAGCTTGGGTTTACGGAATTGGAGGTAAAAGCAACTTTGTTAAAACTATGCTGCGCTTAGGGGCACAAAAGTCAGAACTTAAAGTAGTTAGCGACCAGATTGGTAGTCCTACCTGGGCTAAAGATATAGCCCAAACCATAGCTATGTTAGTTACCGAAGACCAACCTAACAGTGGCATTTATCATTACACAAATAGCGGTGTAGCCAGTTGGTATGACTTTGCTGTGGCAATTTTTGAAGAAGCAAAATTTTTAGGTTTCCCCTTAAAAATTGAACGTGTCATTCCTATTCCTACTTCCGAGTATCCAACTCCCGCAAATCGTCCCAGCTATTCGGTTCTTAATTGCGCCAAAATATCTTCACTGTTTGAATCATATCCACCACATTGGCGAGAAAGTCTGAGAAAAATGCTTCAAGAATTCCGAAAAATCAGTAACCAAGACTGAAATATTTGTAGGGTAGATTTTTTGTTTATTTGCTGGTGAGATTTTTGCAATAAATATGGGAAAACTAATATTCTAAATCTTTATATCTATAGCTATCTGAGTACTCTTAGCAAAAGCAGAGTGAGCGTAAATCACTTTTAAATCAAATCTAATTGCTTATTTCCTAAATTCCTAAATATATGAAAGCACTCATTCTCTCTGGTGGTAAAGGTACTCGACTAAGACCTCTAACTTATACCGGAGCCAAGCAACTCGTACCGGTCGCAAACAAACCTATTTTATGGTACGGAATCGAAGAAATGGTTGCAGCCGGTATTACTGATATTGGTATTGTTATTTCACCAGAAACTGGGGAAGAAGTTAAAGCCAAAACTGGTAATGGTGATAAATTCGGAGCAAAAATAACTTACATTTTGCAAGAACAACCAGCAGGACTTGCTCATGCTGTAAAAGTAGCTCGTTCTTTTCTAGAAGATTCACCTTTTGTAATGTACTTAGGTGACAATTTAATTCAACAAGGAGACTTGAGTTATTTTCTCAAGCGGTTTCAACAGCAACACCATGATGCATTGATACTATTACGTGCTGTTAACAATCCTAGTGCTTTTGGGGTAGCTAAAGTTGATGACAGTGGCAAGGTTTTAGAACTAATTGAAAAACCAAAGGTTCCTCCTTCAAATTTGGCTTTGGTAGGAGTTTACTTTTTTTCTAAAATTATTCATGAAGCTATTGGTTGTATTAAACCTTCTGCGAGGGGTGAGTTAGAAATCACCGACGCTATTCAACATTTGATTAGTCAACAACAGCAAGTATTAGCCTGTAAACTTGAAGGTTGGTGGCTGGATACTGGAAAAAAAGATGATTTATTAGAAGCCAATCGTCTTATTCTCGACACTGGATTACAAACATCGATTGACGGAGTTGTTGATACTTTAAGTCAAATAATTGGCAGAGTAGAAATAGGCTCTGGTTCTCAAGTTATCAATTGTATTATTCGCGGTCCAGTAATAATTGGTAATAATTGCCATTTAGAAAATTGTTTTATTGGTCCTTATACTAGTGTTGCTGACAAATCAAGTTTAGTCGATACCGAAATTGAACATAGCGTGGTCTTAGGAGGTGCTAAGATATCCGGAATTCATCAACGAATTATAGATAGTTTAATTGGACAAAGGGCGCAAGTTACACTCGCACCCCGTCGTCCAAAAGCCCTAAGATTTATGATTGGTGACGACTGTCAGGTAGAACTATCGTGATTTATTTTTTAACCGTTAACTACTATTCAAAAGAATTGATTGCTAAATTAATTAGTTCTTTACCTGTTGATGAAAATGTAGAGTGCAAGACTCTTATTGTCAACAATTCGCCGGATGATTATTCTATTAGAGAACTAAAAAGCAAATCAGTACAGGTTCTTGATGCTGGATACAATATGGGTTTTGGACGTGCTTGTAACTATGGTATGAAGTGGATATATAGCCACGATTCTCAAGCAGTGGTTTGGTTAATCAACCCAGATGCCTATTTATCTAATAATTCTTTAGAAAAAGTAAATCTTTTTTTTCAACTGTACCCAGAAATTTCAATTCTTGGAACAATTATTCACACACCCAAAGATGAAATTTGGTTTGCTGGTGGGTCTTTTATTCCTAAAACAGGAACAATCAAAACTCAAGATTTATTGACTAACACAGAGTCTCCCTACATCGTTTGCGATTGGGTTTCTGGCTGTAGTTTAATTGTTAATCTACGTAATTTTTATGATTGTCCGCAATTTGACGATGCTTATTTTCTTTATTACGAAGATTTTGATTTCTGTAGACGCTATGCAAGTCAAGGATATCTAATTGCAGTTACTAAAGACTTTGGCGTATTACACCAGCCTTCGTCAATTACAAATAGACATGCTTCTCAGAAAATCAGGCATAGTACCTATAGCTATTTATTGACTTTAGAAAGATATACTAATGAATTTATTTTAATAACTAGACTAGTTCGACTGTTTGTTTATGCCTTAATTTTAATTTTTATTAGACCTAAAATAGCATTTGGTAAATTCTACGGTCTTTTAATGTATGGTAAACAAGTGACTCATAGAATTAAAGTAAAGCCATCATATCAAACAATTAATTAGTATTAATATCTTATCTATTACATTTATTACTTAAAATTTTATATTTTGATTAGACTCAAAGTAATATTAATAAATTTCACTAGATTTTAATTTACGTTTGATGTGAATTGACTCTTAAAGATAGCTCAATCACCTTGAAAATTTTACTATCTTGATTTAATTAGTCTTCAAAATTATTACATAATAAAGCTAATTTATAATTCACATTAGGCGTAATTAATTTAGGTGAAATTAGACAAAATAAAAGTAGATAAAAGCCATTTGTACTTTTTAGAGTGAAATTACTATATCAGTAAATTAGTAGTGTGGCTGTCTTGTATTTTACAAATAACTGGTAAATTCTATATATCAGGTGATTTACTAGTTAAACTGCTATATAGATGAATGAATTATTGGTCAATTTATCAGTTGTTTTCTCTAAACCCACTGGTATAAGTAACTATGCTACTAATCTTTTTCCTTGTTTAGAACAACTTCAACCCACACTGCTCACTAGTAGTGATTATCCAAACTTCAGCTGTTATCAAATACCAGATAAACTTACACCCGCTCAAGGTACAAAAGGACATTTTGACAGACTTGTATGGACTCAATTTCAGTTACCGCAAATCTATCACAAGCTCAAATCAAAACTTTTATTTTCTCCGCAACCGGAAGCACCCCTGTATGCCAAATGCCGTTATATTGTTACCGTGCATGATGTAATACCTCTACGCTTTCCCAAACGTATATCACCTTTGAAGTATTATCATCGTTACTATATTCCTCAAGTACTGTCACAAGCAAAGCACATCATTTGTAATTCAAATACTACAGCAACAGATGTTTGTGATTTTTATGGTGTTCCGGCTAATAAAATTACGCCAATTCCACTAGCTTATGATGCAAATAATTTTCGTATACTCGATGAGGTGAGAAAAAATAATAGAAATAATCCTTACTTTCTTTATATCGGTAGACACGATAAACATAAAAATTTACACAGACTGATAGCAGCTTTCGCTAAGTTTAAACAGCAGTCAAACGATTACCAAGATTACGAATTATGGTTTGCGGGTTCTTCTAATCAACTTTATACCCCCAAAATGTATTCTCAAATTGAAGAATTGGGTATCAAGCACCAAGTTAAATTTCTTGAATATGTAAACTATCAAGAATTACCGAAAATTATCAATCAAGCTATTGCTTTAGTTTTCCCCAGTCTTTGGGAAGGCTTCGGTTTTCCGGTTCTTGAAGCTATGGCTTGCGGTACTCCTGTCATTACTTCTAATATCTCGTCTTTGCCCGAAGTTGCTGGTGATGCAGCACTTCTTGTCAATCCTTATCATGTGCATGAAATTACTGACGCAATGAAACTAATTACTACAGACAAACAATTGCGATCGCAACTTTCCCTAGAGGGTTGTAAACGAGCCAGTAGCTTTAGTTGGGAGAAAACAGGTCAAGCCACCGCCGAAGTATTGAAAAAATATCTTTAATGGTTAGTGGTTAGTTGTTAGTTGTTAGTTGCTAGTTGTTAGTTGCTAGTGGTTAATAGAAACTAGGGAACGAGGAACAGAAAATAGCAAATATTGCTTGTTTAATTGATTTCCCTCTTATCTCCCGAATCCAAAATCCAAAATCCATTAGCGTTAACGTTAGCAAAGCGTCTCCCGGAGGCAGATAGTGTCTCCGTAAGGACATAATCCAAAATCCAAAATCCAAAATCTAAAATTCCTAACTCCTAACTCTTAACTCCTAACTCTTAACTCCTAACTCTTAACTCCTAACTCTTAACTCCTAACTCTTAACTCCTAACTCCCAACTCCTTTTAAGCTGTTCCAACTGCACCAGAATAAACTACACCTCGGTGTATATCCATAGTCAGAATAGCTCCATCTCTAATTATCTGCGTAGCATTTTTAACGCCTACAATTACGGGTACTCCAAGACGCAAACCAATCACAGCAGCATGAGAAGTAAGACTTTCTTCCTCAGTGATAATACCGCCGGATTTGCGAATTGCTTCAACAAAATCTGCATTTGTATTTGGAGCGACTAAAATTTCTCCGGAATTAAAGTTGTTTATATCCATAGCGTTCTGAGCAACCCTTGCACGACCGCTAACAGAACCTTGTCCAAGTCCTATACCTTGACCTAATACGGCAGTTACAACTTCAACTTTAATTAAATCTGTAGAACCAGAAATTCCTTGAAGAGTACCAGCACTCATCACGACCAAATCACCTTCTTGTAACAAATTTTTCTCTTGAGCGACATTAATAGCTGCTTGGAAAGTCTGACCCGTGGAAGGTAATTCTAAAACTAATAGCGGTTTGACTCCCCATACAAGCTGTAATTGTCTGGCTACATTTACATGGGGTGTGATTGCCAAGATTGGGGTACGAGGACGGAATTTCGACACGTTACGAGCGGTAGCACCACTTTGAGTAAGTGTCATAATTGCAGCAGCATCGAGTTGCTGAGAAATTTGACCTACGGCTTGAGAAATAGCATTGGGAATCGAACGTCTTGGGTCTGGTAGTTGATTCGTATTTTTGCTGTGAGCATCTTCTTTTTCGATGCGTTCGGCAATTCGTGCCATTGTTGCTACTGCTTCTACCGGGTATTTACCTACAGCAGTTTCATTAGAGAGCATTACGGCATCGGTACCGTCTAATATCGCGTTAGCTACATCCGATACCTCCGCTCGGGTAGGACGAGGATTGCTAACCATACTATCCAGCATTTGGGTAGCAGTAATAATGGGGATACCCAAACGGTTAGCAGTAGCAATTAAACGCTTTTGTAGTACCGGTACATCTTCTGCTGGCAGTTCTACCCCTAAATCGCCTCTTGCGACCATTACACCGTCACACAGAGCCAAAACCTCTTCCATTTGCTCGATAGCTTCGTGCTTTTCGATTTTGGCAATTACTGGCACCTGCTTCCCTGCACTAGAAATCAATTCCTTAATTTCCATTACATCTTGAGGATTGCGAACGAAAGAAAGCGCGACCCAATCAACACCTTGGTCTAAACCAAATACCAAATCCTCGCGGTCTTTATCAGTTAAAGCCTTGATAGATAAATAAACGCCAGGAAAATTAACACCCTTATTATTAGAAAGCTTACCTTCGACAGTGACGCGACAATGTAAATCGCCTTTTTCTTTATCTACCTCCTCAACCTGCATTTCCACCTTGCCATCATCGAGGAGAATATTGGCTCCAACAGGAACTTCCTCTGCTAAATGCTCGTAGGTAATACAGCTAATTTCTTGAGTACCAACAACTTGACGATTAGTTAAGGTGAAGCGGTCACCTTTGCTTACTACTATTGAACCATTTTCAAATTTACCCAGACGAATTTTTGGACCCTGCAAATCTTGTAGAATCGCGACTGGTTTATTTAATTCAAATGCTGTTTGTCGAATCGACCTGATATTACGCTGATGGTCGGCATGACTTCCGTGAGAAAAATTAAGCCGCAACGTAGTTGCACCTGCTTCAATGAGAGCCTTTAGAACATCAGGGCTACTCGTAGCGGGTCCAATTGTAGCGACAATTTTTGTACGGCGTACTGAATCTCTTAATTCCATAGGGGCTAATATACTGCGCTTCTAGCTAGGGAATAATGTAGATGAAACTGGAACTTTTGTCTGTGGCTAGAAACGCATTACTAGAAAATTAAATTCCCAAGCATTAAATATTTTCTCACAATGTGTTCTAGCTGCTACGTTTTTATTGAGAAAAGGGAACAGTGAACAGTGAACAGTTATCAGTAATTATTAACTCTTAACTCCTAACCCCTAACTCTTTAATCTAAAATCTCTCTGGTAGCTGCCAACTGTTGACTGATGACGGATAAATGCAAAAATGTAAATAAATGTTGGTACACAAAACTTTATTATTCGTCTATCTGTGTCGTATACTCGCAAATATTTGGTAAATAAGGAGTTGACAATGCTGATGTCGGAGGCAAAATCGCCACTGACACTCCCCCCCAAGGAACTTTTGTCCCCACCCGGTGGTTTCAATCCTACTGTGCTAATGTTTTTAGCCTCGATTGGAATTGTCGTGCTGTCCGTACTAGGTTATTGGGTTTGGCAATGGCCGCAATGGATATGTTTTTGCATGAATATCCTTGCTTTGCATATCTCGGGTACGGTAATTCATGATGCTTGCCACCAGGCTGCTCATCGCAATCGGACAATTAACGCGATTTTGGGACATGGTAGTGCCTTGATGCTTGTTTTCGCATTTCCTGTATTTACGCGAGTGCATTTACAACATCATGGAAATGTTAATGACCCAGAAAACGACCCAGACCATTACGTGTCTACAGGTGGTCCACTATGGCTAATTGCTGTTCGTTTCTTCTATCACGAGATATTTTTCTTTAAACGACGTTTGTGGCGTAATAATGAACTCCTTGAATGGTTCATAAGTCGCTTAGTAGTCGTAACTATTGTTTTTATTTCAGTGCAATTTGGCTTTCTAAGCTACATTCTCAACTTTTGGTTTGTGCCTTCAGGTATTGTCGGTCTTGCGCTGGGTTTATTTTTCGACTATTTGCCTCATCGTCCTTTTGTAGAACGCAATCGCTGGAAAAATGCTCGGGTTTACGCGAACCCAATTCTAAACATTTTGATTTTGGGGCAGAATTATCATCTGATTCATCATCTATGGCCTTCTATCGCTTGGTACAACTACCAGCCTACATACCATCTGATGAAGCCGCTCTTGGATGAGAAAGGATGCCACCAATCATTAGGTCTGCTCCAAAAGAAAGACTTTTTGGAATTTATGTACGACCTAGTTTTGGGTATTCGTTTTCACCCAAAGCCGAAGAAGGAATAGGTAATGGGTAATGGGTAATGGGTAATAGGTATGAGGTAAAGAGTTGTTCAACTATAAAAAAGTTCAATCAATAAGCTACCTTATTGTTTTTCGTAAGCGAAACAATTCTTCAATTACCAATTACCAATTACCAATTCCCAACTTAAATGTCGCTAGATATACTTTGAGCCTGTATAATTTCCGTATGAGCGTTAAATTGCAATCTGTTTAAAGATTCTGTGAAAAACACAAAACCTTTATAGGCAGTCGCATACTTATAAATTTTGGTGAAAAACCCTTCTGCTGTCTCAATCACCAATGGTTCTTCACTCTTAGATACTATTGTCATAAAGTCTTCTGACTTGATGCGAACCCCTGTTCCTCTGTCAGTGAAGACTCTTCCGCTAATACCTGTAGGTTGAGTCGCATTACAACCGTCAAACTGCATAGTTTTTTAAGTATTTTCACATAGAATTGCGTTCATTCTACAATGCATGATTCTATTTTGACTGTGATGCTTGTAACGGCTGGGGTAAATTCCAGTCTGGACGAAGTTTGGAAGCATGACGTAAATAGATATGGCTGATAGTGGAATTCGATTTAATATAAGCATGGATTAAAATCCGAATACACTTTTCTAAGCTCCCTGGAACAGACATTTGTTGTACATCTATCATCGGAACATTATTCCAATCAGGACGATGACGAGCTACAGCAGCCGGAAAAATGGCATCCAAATCGGATGTTACCGAGAAGGTAACGCTAATCATGTCAGTGGGATGCAATTTATTACGTTTTTCAATTTCGTCTAATATTTCCATTGTCGCTTCTTGTATTGCTTCAACCGTATTTTCTGGAACGGTTGTTGCTCCACGAATTGCCTGCATTCGCCCTTTTTCCACTTAAAAATCCTCCTGATTTTAGACATTAGTCATTAGACATTATTCATGATTCTTCAGAAAAAGAACAATTGACCAATGACAAATGGCTATATTTTTTATTAGTTATTTATCAGTTATTTATCTGTATTTCTAGCCGTCAACCAATTAATTTAAGAAAAATGTCAAGGTCTATACAGCCACAGGGGTAAACCACTGGTAGACAATTCAAATTCCACCCAATCAATTTTGGATGTAAGACCCTGAACTTGAAGCTTGTTATTACCGGGAAGAATTTTACTGTACCAAGGTTTTGGTTCTTCTAAGGTGTAAACCTCTGTTTTTTCTGGGTCAAGATTTACTAGTTCTGCTGTCCACCGACGAGCATCTTCCTCGCTTCCGAGTCTGTCTACGACTCCTAATTCTAAAGCTTGTTCTCCAGTAAAAATTCTGCCGTCAGCGAAGGTTCTTACAGTTTCCGGTGTTAGATTACGTCCTTCTGCTACTGTTTGCACAAACTGCTGATAACTTGTATCAATCAATTCTTGCAAAATAGTTTGTTCTTGTTCAGTTAGTTCCCTATCGAATGACAAAATATCCTTATAAGGTCCAGATTTTATCACTTTAAAGGAAACACCGATTTTATCAAGTAAACGCTCCAAATTGTTTCCACGCAAAATCACACCAATGCTACCGGTAATAGTTCCGGGATTAGCCATGATGTGTTCTGCTCCCATACCGATATATACGCCCCCAGAAGCCGAAATATTGCCAAAACTGGCAACAATTTTGATTTTTTCACGCAAACGCTTCAGGGCACTGTATATTTCTTGAGAATCTCCTACCGTACCACCAGGACTATCAATACGTAATAGTAGCGCTGGAAATTTTTTCTCTTCTACAGTTTTGAGTGCTTCCAAAACTCGTTTACGAGTATTACCTGCAATTGCACCATTAACTTCTATTTTGGCAATTTGCTTGCGAAATTTTGACTTAAAAGGCCAAATCATGAGCAGTATACAGAACCTTGAGATATTTGATATTTGATTTAAAACATTAGCCTTAATTTATAAATGCGTAAAGCATCTGCTCGCATTTATTCACTAAAGCAGACGCAAACCTACCGGATAATTTTAATCAAATTTTCTGTATATATAAAATGTATTTTAGTTTTATATCAAAATTCCGATGTCAAAAATTTTTTTTGCCGATAAAGGTTTTGTAATTTACTTCCCGATTCTCCTGGAATCAAAAAATATGGTTTTTTAACAGAGGCTAATATTAAATTTTGAAACTCTACTAATGCCTATACAGCCGTCATTTTTGAAAAAGCGCTGAGTTTTGGATTTTGTAATTAGTAATACACAAATAATTTCTTGCATAACCTTTATCTAAGAGTCTAAACGTAAGATTTGACACCGATAATATACATAAGTGTCAAAAAGCGCTCCTACAAAACTACAGGTTAGACAAATTACCAATAAGCCTTGCATGGGTGTACCGCTGCCAAAAGTAGCTAGAAATTTAGATATATGAGTTGCGATTACTTCAGTCATGGTTTCTAAACCAGGTAGCAAACTCACAAGCGACAAAATTAATGAAACTCCACCAAAAAATATCATTGGAGCCACAAAACTAAAAATAATCGACAGAAATAGAGAGCGAATAAAGTTTATAAACATGGTCATAGTAAAATTTTCCTATGATGATGATTTACAACAGTTGGTATCCGTCACCTTCTACAATAAGCGCAATTTACATATACCAAACTCCATTTAAAGAATCTTAAGTTTTAATTAAAATATGTTCATAGATTTTGTAACAGATATTTTTCGATTTTAATTCGTACTTTTCTGATGAAATGCTTTTCTAGTAAGACTTACATCAATACTACCTTTGTATTTCATATGATAGGTGCTGTTAATAACAGCCTCAGTTTATGAGAGCAATTTTTTACTTAAGTTAACTGAAGATAGGGAGTAGGGAGTAGTAAGTAGTAAGTAGGAAGTTAGGAGTTAGTAATCATTGTTCACTGTTCTCTTTCGATTTTTTAAGCTTTTATCAAAATCTTTCGCTATTATGACGGGGATTGCCGAGTTAATTAAAAATTGTGAGTCAAGCAACATCTAAATCCAGTTTAGGAGCATGGAGTCAGCGATTATTAGCGGCGATGTTCTTGATTGGACAAGTAATAATTCATTTATTTAAAGGTAAAATTCATCGTCGCAACACTTTGGAGCAAATGGCTGCGGTGGGTCCAGATTCGTTGTTTATAGCTTTGGTTACAGCTGTATTTGTTGGTGCGGTGTTTACAATTCAGGTTGCACGAGAGTTTATTAATTTTGGTGCAGGGAACGCTGTAGGGGGGGTATTAGCGGTTGCATTAACAAGAGAACTTTCTCCAGTACTTACAGCAGTGGTATTGGCAGGAAGAGTTGGTTCGGCATTTGCTGCGGAAATTGGTACCATGCGAGTGACCGAGCAAATTGACGCTTTATTGATGTT
The DNA here is from genome assembly GCA_038525335.1 of Cyanobacteria bacterium J06621_15. Taxonomy (GTDB): domain Bacteria; phylum Cyanobacteriota; class Cyanobacteriia; order Cyanobacteriales; family Nostocaceae; genus Rivularia. Next base: position 93,359 of record JBCBHT010000002.1, read on the forward strand.
AAAAACTGACCCTATAGATTATTTGGTTATTCCTCGCGTTCTTGCTTGCTGTATTATGTTGCCGATTTTGACTTTACTGTCTTTGGTAACTGGTATGGCAGGAGGATTGTTTATTGCCAGGAATTTATACAATTTATCGGATACCCAGTTTTTAGATTCAGCTCGTAATTTTCTGGGAGTCTGGGATATTCTAAGCGCGATGATTAAAGCTCTTTGCTTCGGACTTTTAGTTTCTGTCATCGGCTGTAATTGGGGTTTAACCACATCAGGAGGAGCCAAAGGTGTAGGTCAATCGACTACAACAGCAGTTGTTACAGCTCTATTAATTATATTTATTGCTAACTTTTTTCTTTCTTGGCTAATGTTCCAAGGTACCGGAGGTGCTTTATTACAAGGTATTTAATTCAGTTATCAGTGAACAGTTAACAGTTATCAGTGAGCAGTTAACTTCTAAAATAAGAATGATGTCTGTTTAGAAAAATCATTTCATATAGTGACTACTTCATTTACATCTGATTCAACATCTACCGTCGAATTAAAGCCTAGTTACAACATACCCATAGCCTTGATTGTTGGGTCGATTCCCTTGCTGGTAATAGGACAACCTCTTATGGGAGGAATTATTGGTCTATTTGGATTATTCCTGATGTACCAAGCGCTAACACTACGCTTACAATTCACCGCTACTGATTTAGACCTTGTTAGGGGCGACAATTTACTTCGTCGGTTTCCCTACAGCGAGTGGCAAAATTGGCGTATTTTTTGGAATGTGATTCCCCTGCTGTTCTATTTCAAGGAAATCAAAAGCATTCATTTTCTACCAATATTGTTTGACCCTAAAACTCTCAAAGCTTGTTTGGAAGAACGTTGTCCAAGGGTAGAGTAGGAAGTTAGGAATTAAGAGTTAGGAGTTAAAAAAGATGCAAGAAAGTTTGGTAAGGATTTATCTTCTGGCTCTCTTTAAATTGGTAGTTATCAGTTTGGCTCGCTGGTAAAATGTAGAACTAACGTTTTATACTTGGTTCTTATATTGAAATTTGTAAAAATGGCGTTTGTTTAATCGCCTTATTTTTTAGGGCTTGGGTTAATTATGAACCAAGATGAAAATTATAACGAAGAACAATTACAGATAAATTCTACAGAAGACAATTCATTTACCGACCTCACTTCTAATATGGCGAATTACAGCGAACACAATACTCCAGAAGATTCGCAGTTAAAATCAGAATCAGTTGATAATTCTGTGGAATATAACTTAGCTGCTCAAAGGGTAGCGCAGTTACAGCGTACTGAAGAATCTCTGAAACAGGAAATATCGGAATTACAAGCGTCTTATAAAACTCTTCAGTCTGAAGTGGGTAATACCCAAAAAGCACTTTCTAAGATGACCCAAGAAGCGCTGTCGGAATTAGAACAGCGTAAACAAGCTCTATTGATTTCTATTGAGCAACTCGAACGTCGTCAAGAGCGTATTCGCAATGAAATGCGAACTACTTTTGCTGGTGCTTCTCAAGAGTTAGCAATTCGAGTACAGGGTTTTAAAGATTATTTAACTGGTAGTTTACAAGATTTAGCTGCTGCTGCCGAACAGTTAGAACTGGTTCCCCCCACAAAGTTAGAACCACAAAAGCTTGCGATTCGAGAAGCTGAACCAGATGATGATTTTGATGATGAATTCGACGATGATTATGAAGAACGAGGGGGTTCCGATTTCAGTCGGGGACAGTTTCAAGATACTACAAAAAAAATTCGTCAGTTAATAGACCAGTACCGCACTAAACCTGATTACTACGGACCACCGTGGCAATTACGCCGTACATTTGAACCAGTTCACGCCGAACGAGTTTCTACTTGGTTTTTCCAGCAGGGAGGACGAGGTGCTTTAAGAACAATGGGTAGTAGGTTGCAAAATACACTTATCGCCTCAGCAATTATATCTGTATTGCATTCTTTGTATGGCAACCGCGCTCGCACTTTGGTTTTAGCAAATTCGCCGGAACGCTTGGGAGAATGGCGACGCGGTTTACAAGATTGTTTGGGTATCGGTCGTCCGGATTTTGGTCCCGATAGAGGTTTAGCATTATTTGAAACACCCTCAGCCGTAGCACAAAAAGCGGAGCGTTTGGTAAAAGCTGGTTTACAGCCATTTATTATTATTGATGATTCGGAAGAAGAAATCAGTGTTGGGTTGCTGCAATTTCCATTATGGTTAGCTTTTGCACCTGACCCCAAGATGATGAGAGACTACTATGAAGATGAATATTTTTAGTTAGTTGTTAGTTGTTAGTTGTTAATAGATAGTGGTTAGTGGTTAGTCGTATACTAACCGTGTATTGTTTATCAAGTTTGTTCGGGATTTTTATGGCTTTTATTTCATGATACATATTCATTCTAATTAATTTTCTTAGTGTGCTAACGCATTAGTATTTCAAGTTAGTTTGAACAACTAACAACTAACAACTAACAACTAACAACCAACAACTAACAACCAACAACTATCAACTAATTAATATGAGTATTTGGCTAGGTTTATGCGGAGCAGTTTTAGTCGCAGCTTATCTCCTGGGTTCTACTCCAACTGGTTACACCTTAGTAAAGCTTTTGAAGGGAATCGATATTCGTGAAGTTGGTTCGGGTTCGACTGGTGCAACTAATGTCTTAAGAACTTTGGGTAAAGGTCCTGGTGCTTTTGTTTTACTAGTTGACTGTTTGAAAGGTGTTTTATCAATATTTTTGGCTTACTGGTTATTTACCTTGTCGTCTAACAATAATTTAATTCCAGCAACTGTTAATCCAGAAATTTGGCAGCCTATTATGGTTACTTTAGCTGGTTTAGCTGCCGTACTCGGACATAGTAAATCAATTTTTTTGGGATTTAAGGGTGGTAAGTCGGTCGCTACGAGCTTGGGAATTTTGTTAGCGATGAATTGGCAGGTTGGTTTGGCAACTTTTGGCGTATTTTCAGTGGTTGTAGCGATTTCGCGGATTGTATCTTTAAGTTCAATTTGTGGTGCGATCGCAGTTTCTGTGTTGATGATTTTATTCCATCAACCGTTGCCATATATATTGTTTGGAGTGGCTGGTGGTTTGTATGTAATTATCCGTCACCGCAGCAATATTGAAAGGTTATTAGCTGGAACGGAACCGAAGTTAGGACAGAAAGCAACGGTGGAAGCTGAACCCGAGCAGACTGTTGGTTCAGCTAGTTGAGTTTTTTAAATTTAATTTAATTTCATAAATCCCTCAATTGTTTGATTGGGGGATTTTTTCTGATTTACAACTGTTCCGATAGTGGAATATTTGAGATATTGATTTTTTACTGTTCCGATAGTGGAATAGCTATAAATGTAAAACAAACTTGACAGCATGAAAAGCTTACTTTACTATAAGAGCATGGTGGTACAAATAAGCTATGCAAGTATATTAATTTGCAACTCATGGAAAACCGCCTAAAAATTTTTAGAACGCAACGTAATTACTCCCAAGCAGCATTAGCAGAACGTTTGGGGGTAAGTCGTCAAACAATTAATTCTATCGAAAAGGGTAAATATGACCCCAGTCTTCCTTTAGCAATGAAAATTGCTGAGCTTTTCGATTGTGCAATTGAAACAATATTCATTTTTGAACCAGATTCAGAGTCAGGTTCTACAGGAGGTTCTATGTTAGATAAATTGATGAAAAAAGCATCTGAAGTAATAGCACTTACTCAAGGAGGTTTTACGTTTGAAAAATTGACACCTCAAGCAGTAAAAGTAGTAATGCTTGCTCAGGATGAAACTCTTCTTTTAAAGCATAATTTTGTCGGTACAGAACAGATTTTATTAGGATTAATTGCAGAAGAAAATGGTATCGCAGCAAAAGTTTTAAAATCTGCGGGATTAACCCTTGATAAAACTCGTGTAGAAGTAGAAAAAATTATTGGTAGAGGTTCTAGTTTTATAGAAATACAAATACCTTTTACACCAAGAGTAAAGCGAGTTTTTGAATTTGCTTTAGAACAAGCGCATCAATTTGGAACTAATCACGTTGATACCGAACATCTTTTGTTAGGATTATTGCTTGAAGGAAATGGAGTAGCAGTTAGAGTTCTGAATGTTTTGAGAGTTGATATTAATCATCTTCGTCAAAAAGTTATAGAAGAAATTGCATCGGAAAAAGTTCAAATATCAGCATTCAAAGCTAGTACTAACGAGAATATTTTTGATTTTACTTCCGGTGCAATCAGCGCTCGTTTTTGTAATTTTCTATCTTCTTGGATAGAGTCTCATGAATTAGGATACATAGTTACGAATACTGGATTTAGACTATCAAGTGGAGATTTATATGCGCCACATATTGCTTTTTATTCCAAAGAAAAACTCAAGCAAATACCGCGAATTTATCCTGAATTATCACCGGATTTAATAGTAGAAATTAAAACAGCATTTGAGCAACTTAATACAATACAAACCAAGATATCTAATTTTTTGGAAATGGGAATCGGTTCTGCTATTTTGATTAATCCCGATGAGCGTACTGTTAGTGTTTCCGTCTACAAATCAGATAACAAACATAATGTTAATCTTTTCCACGATGGAGATAAATTGACTTTACCGGACTTGTTTCCCGGTTGGGAGTTGGAAGTATCAGAGTTGTGGGTTAATTAAAAAGCAACTATTCTGGGTCTGCTATAACGGATTGGGAACTTTAACCCAATCATCTATCTGCATACCTAAAGAAGAATCACAATGAAGTCCTCTGCTGCTGGAATTGCTTTGTTAGCAACCTTGTTTTTATATCAAGGTTGCTCGTCTAACACAAAAACCGAAGAGAAATCAGAAAATCAACAAGCTCAGGTGGAATCTTCACCAGATAAAATTTCGCAAAATAAAAAACCAGAATTTAATTCTCCAGCCTCAAACAATCAAAAATCTAAAGAAACTGAAAAAAAAGAACAATTACAAGCTAATTCTCAACCCCAGAATTCTACAGCTAATCAAGGTAAATTAATCGTTCCGAAGAAAATTACACCCAACAAACCCGTTCCTGTAAAGGTTCAGGTTCCAGCGACTGTAGCGAAGGTCAATAGTAATAGTAAGAAACCAAAGCAAATGCAGATGGTGGTCGTGAGTAATGACCTGAGATTTTTTGATTCAGTTCAAGCAAGCTACACAAACAATCAAAATATTGAAGTCAAGCCAAAATTTCCCGCTCCTGGTGAATATACAGTTTTTAGTGACTACAATCCATTGGGTGGGAAAGAACAGGTTTCCGTAGAAAAAGTTTCTATTCCTGGAGACATTCCTTTACCTACAGAACTAGAAAGTTTTAGTAAGACAAAGACATTTGACAATACAAAAATAGATTTGAATTTATCTCAATCAAATATCAAAGCTGGTAAACAAGTTACTTTAAAGTTTGACTTGAAGCAAGCTAAAAGCAATAAACCAATTAAAGACTTGAAACCGTATTTAGGTCAAAAAGCAAATCTAGTAGTCATCAAAAGTTCTCCGACCTTAGAAGAAAATGACTATATCGATACAGAAACCATCAAAAAATCACCTGAAAATCAAATTCATTTTACAACTAAATTCCCCCAACCCGGAACCTACAAACTTTGGCTACAATTCAATCGTAATGGTAAAGTAAAAACCGCCGATTTCTGGGTAACAGTTAACAGTTAACAGTGAACAGCGAACAGTTATCAGTAGTTAGTTATCAGTTTTAATTTTATATTTATAACTGATATTTCTTAACTCTTAACTCCTAACTCCTAACTATTTATCCCTTACTTCTTTTCCACACTACTTGTTTTCAAAACATCGCTCATAGAATCGCAATAATTTGGTAAATTAAAGGTACTGGGGTTTACTATTTTTTCATAGCTAAAATGGCGATATTGCATACAAAATCTATCCCATGCAGCCATTTGAATCTTGAAGGTTTTGATGATTACATCTGCTATGGATGAGGATAGAGGAATGCGGAAGTAAATCTTTTTATCCAAATAAGAACAAATTTCTTCTATTGCTTGATTCGCTGTTATCTTTTTCTGTCCTAAAACGTATTTCCTCGGTTCTTCGTCTTTTGGAGGGTTATTAATCAGATGTTTGACTACGGTAGCAATATCCTTTGCATGAATAAAGTGAAAACTACCGTCTGCTTTCAAAAAGCGAATTAAATCAACATATTTCGCTACTTCGGGAAGACCGGACGTTACCTGAGATGGTGGTTTATTTTCATCACCACCAATCACTAATGTAGGGAAAACTTTTGTTATTTTAGGTTCAATTGCTAATTTAGAAAATTTTCGCAAGCAGTCGAATTTAGAACGAATATAATCTGTACCAAGTTCCCCTGCTTCTTTAAGAGGTTGATTGTTTTTATCTAAAACGCTAGCTGTAGAGAAATATATTACCTGTTCGCATTTTTCAACATCTAACAAGTTGAGTAATTCGATTGTTTTAGCTACATTGATATCAAAAGTTCCCGTACCACCCCAAGCGGTTGCTGTTAATACAGCGACATCTATTGTTTGAAGCAATTCCGCTAAATCCCCTATTTTTTGCATATCACCCTGCAAAACATGGACACCGGGACGTGCTTTGATATCAACCTGTAATTTGTCTGGATTTCTGACTAACAAATACAGTTCGTGCTGAGTTTCTTGTATTAATAATTCACTGATGTAGTGACCTATACAGCCGCTTGCACCAGTGACTAAAATCCGCTTCTGGCTCATAAAAGTTTCTAAGTTTTTGTTGTTAGATGATTGTAATTATTTTTAACTTTTATACTCACAACTAACAACTACAGCCAGATACTAAAATTGTCGGGATGAAAAAAGAGAGAGGGAGAGAGGGAGAGAGTGAGAGAGGGAGAGAAATTATAATTCCTAACTCCTAACTCCTAACTCCTAACTATTTCACAGCAGTTAACAATTCGCTTTTAGTCATATCTAGCTGCTTTGCTGTTTCAAAGAAATGCGCTACATTCTCTTCTGGTGTGGTGGGTAAAACACCATGTCCCAGGTTGAGAATATGACCCCAGTTTCCAGCTTTACGAACGGTATCGTGAATGCGTTGAGTAATAAATTCTTTGGAACCGAAAAGTACTCCTGGGTCGAGATTTCCCTGTACTTTCATTTCTTTACCCAACCTGCGACGCGCATCAGCCATGTCTACATTCCAGTCCACATTGATTATATCGGCTCCGGACTGGCTCATTCTTTCTAGTAAACCCGCGCTTCCACTGACTAGAAGAATTAATGGTGTATCTGGGTGAGTTTGTTTTACCTGCTCGAATACTCTTCTTTGATAGGGTAAAGCAAAGGTTTCGTAATCCTGGGGACTCAATTGACCTGCCCAAGAATCAAACATTTGTATTACTTGAGCGCCAGAATCTATTTGGTAGCGGACGTATGTAGCGATAGAATCCGATAATTTTGCTAGAAGCTGGTGCAAAATTGCAGGTTCTGAGAAAGCCATATTTTTAATGATGGAATAGGTTTTTGAACCTTTCCCTTCTACAGCGTAAGCTGCTAAAGTCCAAGGGGCACCAACAAAACCAAGTACAGTTGATTTATTACCTACTTCTGACCGAAGCGCTTGCAAAATAGTCTTGATAAATGGCAAGGATTCTTCTGGTTGTAAAGAATATAGATTATCAACCTGCTCTTGAGTACGAATAGGATTCTCAATAACGGGACCTTTACCTTCAGCAACATCCATTTCAATGCCGATACCTGGTAGAGGAGTAACGATATCGGAAAATAGAATTACACCGTCGGGTTGAAAAGCTTTCCAAGGTTGTAGGGAAACTTCAATTGCGACTTCGGGTATCTCCGAACGCTGGCGAAAGGAAGGGTACTTTTCCCTTAAGTCTCGATAAGCTTTCATATATCGTCCCGCTTGTCGCATCATCCATACGGGAGGACGGTTTACGATTTCTCCGCGAGCGGCTCGAAGCAAGTGAGGTGTGCCTGAAGTTAAACCCATATATTAATTCATCCTAAATAACTAATCTATTTAACCAATGATGATTCTCAGATTATCATTCTTTGATTGCTGTTTTTCGGACTTTTTGTTGCAAAATATTAAGTTGTCAAGCATATGTTTTACAATTCCTAGAATTTCTTTTTAATGCCTACATTTAAGAAGACTTTAAAAATAGAAGATTCTTTGATTTCTAATAGATTATTTTTACCCTGCTGAGATAATATTTTCCCTGAATCATCTGCTCGTTAGCTGGTCTGTTAACTATTAATTTTATTGAAAAATTAATAATTTATGTTAACTATTATAATAACTTTTAGATTATTTGGTACCTATTTTAAATTCACGAATTTATTTAATTTATGATTTCTGTAAAAAATGATTAAAGTCTTTAAATTATTTACATAATTAAATTTAAATAAAGCAAAAATAATCAAAGGGTGTTGAAATTGAAAATTTTTGAAAATTTGATTGTAGTTGGTGCTAGTCGAGGAGTAGGTGCAGTGGTTTCGGAGCATTTAGTTTCTCGTAGTAATCGACTAATTTCAGTTT
>JBCBHT010000003.1:0-92754 GCA_038525335.1 Cyanobacteria bacterium J06621_15
CAACTTTCCGAAAGTTGCTCTTGGGGGAAACCCCCAAGACCGCACTTTCCGCTGCGCTCTCTGCGGTTTTTTTAATAAACGCTCTCGACCCCGCAAAATTAATGTGGTGAAGTACTACTCCCTAGTGCCTTGAATTTTTATACTTACAAAACTCAGCCATGATTTAAAGACAAGTACAATTCAACCAACCTATCATTTAAACTATTAATCTCATAATGCTGCTCAACGAAAGCACGTCCAGCCTTACCCATAGCTTCCCAACTTTGTGTATCGGAAAGTAAATCCCCTAAGTGCTGCGAGAGAGCATCTACGTCTCGTTCAGGTACTAAATAACCCGAAACCCCATCCTCAACCAACTCCGGAATACCACCATGCAAAGTACTTATTACCGGAATACCCATCACCATTGCTTCTTTAAGCACATTAATCGGTGCATCTTGATTACCGTCTGCTGCGGTGACGCTCGGAGCAATAAATAAATCAGCCTTTGATAGCAACTCTATGATGTCTGCTTCGTTTTTTCCACCCAACAAATGAATATAATCTTCAGCTTCTAATTCCCGGATAAGCATCTCTAAAGACGGTCGTAACGTTCCGTCACCGATAATGTAATATACCAAAGGATAATATCTTGCCTGCTTAACAACAGCTCGAATCGCATATTCAATACCCTTCTTTTCAACCAATCGTCCTACCGTGGCAATGATTACAGGTTCAGATAATTTGCGTGACCGAAGTCTAAAAGGAAACTTATTTACATCTAGTCCAGAACGATGCACGGTAATTTTATCAGGAGCGCAACCCAACTCAATTACTCGCTGACGAAAAAACTCGCAGTTAGCCAAACATAAATCAGCAGCTTTGAATAAAGGTTGATAAACCTGCTCTCCCTTTTGCTGTACGTAAGAACTGATATCATGTCCGCGAAACATCAAAATCAACTTTGGTTTTGGCTTAATTAATTGCTGCATAAACCAGCCTCTATAGCCTTGAGTACCAAACTGACAATGGATAATATCGTAATTAGGACGATTAATTAAAGAAATAGCAGAATATAGCAACCATAATCCAGCAGCTTGCAACCCCGACTCAAATATATTTAACGAATTTAAAATTAGCCTCGGCTGTTTATGAAAATTAGTTAATAATAATGTTAGCCCTTTGATAACTCTCAACCCGTAATTTTGGGGTACAGATTCAAGTAGAAAAGTTCGTTCCCGCAATTGATAATTATCAACGTCCGGATGAACGTAATCCCAATCACCAAAACGCTCGGTATAGATATCAACCTCATAACCGCGTTCAATTAATCCCGTCACCTGATTCAAAATAAAGGTTTCCGAGAGCATGGGAAACTGGCTGACAATAAACGCAATTCGCATAGCTCTCCTGGATTAACGATTCGATGTACCACCCAACTTCAAACGAGTTTTTTCCCAAGCGCTGATATAACGCACGTAAAAAATAATTGACGAAATCTTTAGTTTATAAGTCCAGCGTTTAAGTTCTGGATTGCGAAACGTGCTAACAACAAAGTTAATAGGGGGAGTCAAATCATCTAACAACAAGCGAGCAAACATCTTTTGACGTTGAATAAACGAATCCTCTGGTTTGATATGAAAATCAAAAACCCCTCCAGCCAATCGTATTGTTCGCTTGCGTAGTTCTGCGAAAGTTTGACGAGCGGGATGTCTGACTTGAACTTCCGGTGCATAAACCTGCTCAAAACCAGCTAGAAACACCCTTTTACCCCATTCCATATCACCATTAGATTTAAGTCGGCTGTTAAAATTACCTACCTTATCAATTACACAACGCCAAGTAAAAACATTAGCAGTAGCTCCACCGTGAAACTTTTGCAGTAAAGACTCTTGAGGAAAAGCCGTCACGCTTTCATAAAGCTCTACCGGAGTTGGAAACTTAGGATTTGCAAAAAAGAGATTCACCTTACCAACCACCTGCCCGCAATTAGGAACAGCAGTAAGACGAGCCACCCCCAACTTTAACCAATCGCAATCGGGAATACAGTCAGCATCCGTAAAAGCAATTACTTCACCCTTTGCCAAGGATATACCCTTATTGCGAGCAGCATAGGAACCCGTTAGAAGTTCTTGAGTGAAAATTGCTTGTTTAAATTCGGCTACAACCGCACCAATATTCTGGTCATCATCAGAGCCGTTATCAACCACAATAATTTCATAATGACTTTGAGGATAAGACTGAGTTTGCAAGGCAGCCAAGCATAATTTCAAACGGTCAGCATCATTGAAAATAGGTACAATAACTGAAACGAATGGTAAATTTTCCATAATTTTCTATTTGCATAGAATATATGCAGTTAACGAAAAAATAAGTATAAATAATATCTCTGCAACTAATAAAAAGACTGCTACCCCGATTATTATTTTCAGCGAAAATTAATCACAGCAAGTATTACATTCATATCATCTTTATAGACAATACGTGTATTATTTTATTCATAGATAGCTTAATTGCAAGAACAAAGGAATGCTTTAAACGATTAATTTATTTTTGTAGTGGTAGAAAAAATTTAACTTCGATGCGGTGAAGTAATGATTCTTGAAAAGCTTATCTTTGGTTGCGTCTATTTAGATTCTTCTGCGTTCCGGATTTTTTTCTACCAGGTTTGACCCAAGCAATATCTTGATGAGAATCCCGAGTCATTTGTTCGTCACGTTCTTTGTCACTTTGAAATCCCCCACGAGTTGGAAACCCCGCATTATTCCGAGGACTATCAAACATGTGGTAAACCACCACAGCTTCCGTTTTACCAAAAAGATACTGTTGCGCTAGAGTATCCGCACCTCTAGCATCTCCCACAACAAAACCTTGATTTTTTGATAGAGCAATATCAATTTGAGGACGGTAATGTTCGTTGAATTCTGCTGGAGTTAAATCCAGGTGTCCGCTGATGAAATTGATGGTTTGCTCGGTTGTCATAAAAACTAGACTCTAACAAGTTTCATTAATGGCTCAAAAGAATACAGTGCTGCTTTTCTTCCAGATGCTTCTTCCACTATAGTTAAAAGATTATTTCCCAAAAGTGTTCTAGTGAACCTAGCAGCACTAGCCATTGGAATACCACTATTAGATGTAAACTTATTATTTCTAAATATTGGATTTGTAAATATGTAATCGAGAGCATTAACGCTCCATTTTGAATTTTAAAGATATTTTGACATCAAAGGACTTTGATTTCAAAATATCTTTAAATTTGAGAGACAAACGGGTTTGACGTTAACAGATTCACATCAAGAAGCTTTTTCTATCATATTTGGTGGAATTTGAGAGACAAATTTGACGATAAGACTGAGTTTGCAACGCTGCCAAGCATAATTTTAAACTAACAGCATCATTAAACACAGGTACAATATTCGAGATGTCATGTATTTGGAAAGTGATTGCAACCTGCTGTAATCTCTTTTGAGAATTAAAAGTATATAGATTTTCCAGTCTTATTAGCCTAAAAAATCTTGTAACAACTGATTAATTATTTTAGGTTGTTCAAGGTTGGGAAGATGAGCCGTATCTGGTATTTCTTCTCCCCTAGCATCAGGAATATTGTTAACAATATATTGGCAGCGTTCCTTAATATGTGGGAAATCTAATTCACCCCAAATTACCAGCACTGGTAAAGACAATTCAGATAATCTTTCATAAGCATTAATAGGTTCGATTTCCTGAGTAAGTTCGGGCATTTTTAAAGTAATACCGTTCATATCAAGAAATAGTTCTCTCAAAGTACCACCTACTCTTCCCTCTGTGCTAGTTGCACCGTCAAGCCATAAGTTAGCTTCAATTTCATTAACTCTGGCTAAATCGTTCCTTTCTTCCGCAGTGTTAAGTGCATCAATACGTGTTTGAATATTGGGAGGAAATTCACTAGGTGAAGGATTACCAGTGACAGCAGGTGAAATCAGCACAAGCGATATTACCCGTTGCGGATAAGCAAGGGTAAAATCAATAGCAATACGTCCACCTTGCGAACATCCAATTAAAGAAACAGTTGAGATTCCAAGTTGGTCAAGCACTCGTCGTAAATCTTCAATATGTGAAAAGGGTTCGTCAGCAGTTTTTGTTTCACCAAAACCCCGACGGTCATAAGCAATTGCTTGGTAGCTGTTGCTCAATTCAGCCATCTGGTATTGCCACATCCGTCTATCAGCAACCCCTGCATGGAGAAAAATTAATGCTTTACCTTCTCCTAAGCGTTCTAACGCAAGTTCAGCGTGACCTATCTTCAATTTAAAGGTTGTGGTCATAAAAATAAACCTTTCACACTATGTATTGTTAAATTGTCATTGTTTGTACTGTTTAACCAGCGGGAGCATCCCAATTTTGAACAAATATTTTACCCTACACCCTGTAAGGGTGCGGCTACACTAACGAAGCCCCAGACTTCTAGTCTGCGGGCTTTTTGCATAATTGGGATGCTCCCTAACCAGCAATATTTATGTCTTCCTAAATCATTCTTACTTATTCGCTTTTAACTATGAATTGGATTACTAACTTCTACCTTTCCTAACAGTTTCCAAGTTTTGACGAATAGCCGCTTGAACTTTATCATCAAAATCAGCATCACTTGTACTAGCAATTATCCTTAAAGGATGCTGGTTAATTCTATCTAAATACGTTTGAAAAGCAGTTTCATATCCACGATGTTTAAGAAAATACTCTTTTAATTCAGCATCAGACATTGCATTATAGTTAATTCTGCTCATCGGCAAAATCTCCATTTAGTAAAATATATAAATCAAGCTCTTCATCATATTCTTCTAGGAATAAAAAATGCACCATAATTAATGCCTACTTAACCTTTCAATGGATGTCCCCAACCTCTTCAATCAGAGATAATATTTCCAAAGCATTAATTATCCACTAATGACTCAAGCACCACCCAAACTTGTCACCTTTGCAGAATTTATCGATTGGCTACCCGAATCCGGGGTAAGCTACGAACTACATAATGGAAATATCATCGAAATGGCGCAACCAGCAGGAGAACACGAAGAAGTTACGGGATTTCTAACTGTAAAACTCAGTGCTTTAATTGACCGATTAAATCTACCCTACAGTATCCCTAATAAAGTCATAATCAAACCTCCTCAAAAAGACACTGGCTATTTTCCAGATGTTCTAGTTTTAAATCGTGCTAATTTACCAAACGAACCATTATGGAAAAAAGCATCTACTCTTACTAGTGCTGCATCAATACCTTTAGTAATTGAAGTTGTATCAACAAATTGGAGAGATGATTATCACTTTAAATATGCTGATTATGAGCAGATGGGTATTCCAGAATATTGGATTATAGATTACGCTGCTTTGGGTGGACGTAATTTTATTGGAAATCCCAAACAACCAACAATATCTATCTGTAATTTAGTTGATGGTGAATATCAAATAACTAAGTTTCAAAATGATGATTTAATTATTTCTCAAACTTTTCCCGATTTAAAACTTACAGCTAACCAAATATTTCAAGCTGGTGTGCAATAACATCTGTTAATAGTTAAAATCATCAAGCATACAATAGCTGATTCTTAATTTCATCAGCCGTTAGCACGTTTACCAAAATACCAATCCGCTGTGCTACTTCATATGCATTTTTCTGCGGTACGATGATAATTCCGTAATGCTCCTTGTTTTCTTCTATATATTGAAGATGCAATCTTTCAAAATCAACTCGATTATGAGTTAAAAAACATCTAGTTAAAGAGATTGAAATTTCAAGTTGTTCTTTGTCAGTTTTGCCGATAGTTGCTTGCTCGGGAACAGTTGTAACATCTAGACCACGAGAACTTAAAAGTGTTGCAACCAATGCCGACATATCTTCATCCGTGTAAAGCGCTGCAAAGGTTGTCATAGTTTGTTCAAAGCAGCTTTTACAGACGGATGAACCAATTCATCTGGTACTCGATTTTGCTCAATGTACTTATTAACTTCTGCTTGATTATCCAGATAAAAACTTAATGCATCAAACACCTGTGCTAATGTCAAATGAGGCAGATGGTTCAAAATTTCTTCTGGCATAGTGCCCAATCGCCACAAACCAACAATGGCACGAACCGAAGTACGAGTTCCTGTAATAATTGGCTCTCCACCTAAAATTTCAGAGTTGCGCGTAACGTAGCGCGAGGAAGTTTCGGCAAACATAAAACTAATCCTGCTTTTTCTGTAGTCTATCAAAATCGTTAAATGTAAGACTACTAATTCAATCGCCGTTCAAAAGGTTCAAAGGATTTACCGTATTTCCACAACATATTATTATTGCGTGACGCTAAAAGAACAATATTATTTTCCTTTCAATATTCCTAAAAGCGTCACGCACCCCTAAAATTATTTTTTATCTATAATATTCCCAAATTTAAATCCCCCACAACACCACCAGATGCTATATTCTCCACCGTCGGATGCATCCATTGTTATGCATTATGACTTTATATATATAGTCAATCTAAAATCTAAAATCCAAAATTGAATGACTAATCAAAAAACAGTTGCTATTCTCGGTGCTGGTGCTTGGGGGAAAGCACTTGCAACTCTAGCAAAAAATAATAACCATACTGTACGAATATACTCGCGTCGAGGTTCGCAAACTTTGGCACAAACGGTTGAAAATGCGGATATTATTCTCAGTGCCGTTTCTATTAAAGGGGTAAGAAATATTGTTACTCAATTGAATTTTTTACCTATTTATACTCAAACTATTTTTGTTACTGCTACTAAAGGCTTAGAACCCCAAACTACTCGTACACCTTCACAAATTTGGCAAGAAGGTTTTCCCAATAATCCAGTAGTAGTTTTATGCGGTCCTAATTTATCCAAGGAAATTACCCAAGAATTACCAGCAGCTACTGTAGTTGCTAGCAAAAGCGAAAGTGCAGCCGAATCAGTTCAGCTAGTGTTCAATTCAACTCGATTTCGCGTTTACACAAATACCGACCCACTAGGAGTTGAATTAGGTGGAACTTTGAAAAATGTGATGGCAATCGCCGCTGGTGTATGTGACGGTTTGCAGCTAGGAACAAATGCAAAAGCTGCACTACTAACTCGCGGACTAACGGAAATGGTTCGTATCGGCGTAGATTGGGGTGCAAAGCTAGAAACTTTTTACGGTTTATCCGGTTTGGGCGATATTTTAGCAACCTGCAACAGTCCTTTAAGTCGTAATTACCAAGTTGGATATCAGTTAGGACAAGGTAAAACCCTCACAGAAATTCTTGCTCAACTCCAAGAAACTGCTGAAGGAGTAAATACAACAGAAGTATTATTACAGCGAGCCAAGCAACAAAATATTTCTATGCCAATCACACAGGGAGTTTACAGCCTGCTCAAAGCCGAAGTTACCCCCAGACAAGCACTATTGGATTTGATGAAGCGAGATATTAAACCAGAAGTTGATAGTTGATGATCCACATCCTTTGAATGAAAGTTGATAGTTGATGGTCGATAGTTGATAGTCGATAGTTGATAGTTGATGGTTGATGATCCACATCCTACCCTACGGGAACACCTGACGGTGAACGGATAAAAGTTGATAGTTGTTAATCACCACTAACCACTAACAACTATCCACTAACCACTAACGACTAACAACTATCCACTAACCACTAACAACTAACAACTATCCACTAACCACTAACAACTAACTACTAACCATCAAATCCCAACATTCCCTGACGTTTAATTAAAATTTCGTCAGGAAATAACCTGCATAGCTATGTAGATATCACTATGCATACGATTTATTACTTTTTCTACTTGTCTGTCTTTATACCATGTATCACTGGTTACTGTCAAGGTTTATAGAGTAGTAAGCGTGACTGGTAACACCGGTTAATTGCAGTCTAGTTAAAGGTTTGAATTGCTGTTGGTTCAAATTAATAGCTAAACTGATATGCCTATATTAAATCAGTATCAAATGAAATCAGTATGGTTTTCTTTCAAAAAAAACCAAATTAATTTCTAAATAATGTTAGTTCTCCGTTAATCGCGGGAACAATAGCAACAGTTGATTAGCTAAAAGGCTAATAATTGTTACCTGGAGCCGTTGAGAATATTCTTATGCCAGCAACATCTTTTTATGCAGATGCCGATGCCGCTTACGATACTCAAAAATCCCGTCAAGATTTGGAGCCGGAAATAACCGCTGATGATGCGGACGCTCCAGCAGATGAGGATTTGGAGCAACTGGAGATGGCTTCTTCCGAAACGGAAAGGGCAAGTACTAGTACAAAAACCCGCAGTACGGATTTAGTTCGTTTATATCTTCAAGAAATTGGTAGAGTTCGGTTATTAGGTCGGGATGAAGAGGTTTCAGAAGCTCAAAAAGTCCAGCGTTATTTGAAGTTACGGATACTGTTGTCCGAAGCTGCAACCCAAGGTGATGAATTACTTGCTCATTATTTGAGAATTGTTGAAGCTCAAGAACGTTTGACATCCGAGTTAGGACATCGCCCTTCATTGAAAAGATGGGCAAATACTGCTGGTATCGAAGAGTACGAGTTAAAAGGTGCTTTATCCCAAGGTAAGCGCCGTTGGGCTGAAACTGCACAATTAAGTGTAAAGGAATTAGAGCAAATTCAAACCCAAGGATTACAAGCAAAGGAACACATGATTAAGGCGAATCTTCGTCTTGTGGTTTCTGTTGCTAAGAAATACCAAAATCGTGGTTTGGAATTATTAGATTTAGTCCAAGAAGGTACTTTAGGCTTGGAAAGAGCGGTAGAAAAATTTGACCCAACTAAGGGTTATCGCTTTAGTACCTATGCTTACTGGTGGATTCGTCAAGGTATTACTAGAGCGATTGCTACTTCTAGCCGTACTATTCGCCTACCAGTCCATATTACTGAAAAGTTAAACAAGATTAAAAAAGCTCAACGCAAAATTGCTCAAGAAAAAGGTCGCACTCCGACTTTAGAAGACTTGGCTGTTGAGTTGGAAATGACTCCCGCTCAAGTAAGAGAAGTTTTACTCAGAGTTCCTCGTTCTGTTTCTCTAGAAACAAAAGTTGGTAAGGATAAAGATACCGAATTAGGTGAATTACTTGAAACTGATGGTGTAACACCAGAAGAAATGTTGATGCGCGAATCTCTACAAAGAGACTTGCAAAATCTTTTGGCTGACTTAACCACTCGCGAACGTGATGTAATTCTGATGCGTTTTGGTTTGGCTGATGGTCATCCTTACTCTCTCGCAGAAATTGGACGCGCTCTCGATTTATCCCGCGAACGTGTTAGACAAATCGAATCAAAGGCTTTACAAAAGCTACGTCAACCAAAAAGACGTAATTTGATTCGCGATTATTTAGAATCCCTCAGCTAGAAGTTTAGTTTTTCAAAGTGAACAAGCGCGGTTTTGGGAAGCCACTACTATTCTTCGCTCTCTAGCATTAAGAGACAGAGTGTGGTTTCCCCATTGCCTTCTAGGAATCTATTATATCCGCGCCACCACTTCTTTTCACAATCGGGTAACTGTTCCCATAGTTGCCTTTCGCATAGCCAAATATAAACAAATATAGACTATCTACTCAGTTTGAGTTAGTATCACGCGTTAGATAGACAATCGGGCAAAAGCCAGACTTGTATTTATATCCATGTTCGTTAACTAACCTTGGTTGAACTACGCAACCCTTAATCTCCTGGCTAAAAGCATCGGAGAATTCTTTTCTCAAATTTATCTGTTGTCAACTGCCTTAAATAAAAATCGGTTGAAAAACCGGGCTTATCCATAGTTACAGCCCCAATATTTTCAGAGAAAATCATACGAAAATTAAACATGATGAACTTTGTCTAGGTAAATCATATGTAATAAAACTCATCACGAACATTAGGCTTTGGTAAAAGTTATACATCTAACTATATTTGTATATATAATCAGCTAAGTTTTCTAATATCCGTCTGTTTTATCAATTATGGAATTTAGATTTAATATTTACCTCAGTGCTAACACATATAGAGGAGAAAATAAGTAGTTTTAATTTTTGAAAACAGATACATTTCGCATTGCACGGAGTTTCCTGCCAAATTAACAAGACTGTATTAGTAGCATAAAATTTCAAATACAGTAATCTTGATTCCAAAATCTATCAGCGAAGTGTTTCCGCAGGACATAATTTAAAATCTGAATTTAAAATCTGAAATCCGATTAATATTAAATCTCTTCTCCAACTCTCCTATAAAATATTTATGGCATTTTTTTGTCTAAGTGAAAAAATGCCTCCTCTCAAAGCTTTAAATAACCATAGATACGGCGAATCACATAGAAGGTTCGCGTCCTGAAATTGAGCAACTATTCTTCTCAAAACAGTTAATAATAATTATCAATAAGCAAGAATTATTGCAAACAGGTAGATTTATTTGCTATATTCTCAATTGATAGGGTTTGTTGAGAAAAATTAGTATGACAATTTACAGCACTGCTTCACTCAAGGCAGAACTCAACGAACGAGGTTGGCGTTTAACACCTCAGAGAGAAGTAATTCTACACATTTTTCAAGAGCTTCCCCAAGGGGAGCATCTGAGTGCGGAGGATCTTTATCAAAGATTACAAGTTGATAATGAAGGCATAAGTCTTTCAACGATTTATCGCACTCTCAAGTTGATGGCACGTATGGGAATTTTGCGGGAATTGGAATTGGGCGAAGGTCATAAGCATTATGAACTTAACCAACCTTATCCCCACCATCACCATCACTTAATTTGTGTTAGGTGTAACACCACTACCGAGTTCAAGAACGACTCAATATTAAAGATTGGGTTAAAAACTTCTCAAAAAGATGGCTATCATCTGCTTGATTGCCAATTAACTATTCACGGAGTATGTCCCAAGTGCCAGCGAGCATTAATGCCTGTATAACACTTGGGAACATGTTTTATTTATGTAACTTTACTGGATGTATGTTTTAGCAATTTGCCTTTGGGTTTATTACTCAAGCGCAAACCTATGCTAATACAATAGCGAAACGGATATTAAAATCGTCCGTTTCTCACATCCTTTAAGCTAATACCGTAAAACTCCTGAGCCTGTTTAATAGCTTTCTTGGTGTCTTTACTCATTTCTCCGTTTAAGGGTCCTTTGTAAAAACCCCTTGACTGCAAGCGTCTTTGTATTTCAAGAACGTTGAATCCAGCTTTATCAGCATCATCATTCACATTCCGATACAATTTGCCGCGAGTGGTGGGTCCAGCAATACCGCTAGCTGCCAAATAATTAGCACCTTGGAATCGCTTCACCGCATCTGTCGTATAGGGACCGAAATAACCATTTGGTTGTCCCTTTAAATACCCTGCTTTAATCAGCTGTGCTTGCAAGATTCTTACGGGTTCCCCTCTATCACCCAAACCAAGAAATTCTTTATTTCGTCTGGATGTCGCTATTGTCATGCTCTTAGGAGCTTCTTCGCCAAAGCCAACACCCATTGGAGGTAACTTTGTTAGGGTCTGCGCTCCTACGATACCGTCAACATCTAAACCATAAGCTCTTTGAAAGCGCTTGACAGCATCTTCGGTAATCGGACCGTAAATACCCGTCGAATTACCATAATAAAATCCTGCTACTCGCAATCTCTCTTGTAAAGCTTTGACAGCTTGACCTTCATCACCTTTAGCTAACAAATTGGGATTGCGGCGTTTGGTAGTATTCGCAGCCACCTTTACTGAAGGCTTTTGTTCGTTGTTTTGGCTCGGTTTAGCGACCGGCTTTTTCGCCGCTCTGGTAGTATTTACCGTTACAGCCGCACGATAGCCTTCCAATTTTTGTAAGGTAGCAGGTCCTGCGATGCCGTCAACGCCGATGCTAGCAGCTTTTTGAAAGCGCTTGACAGCATCTTCAGTTTTAGCATCGTACACCTGAGTTACAGGAGCTTTGTAAAAACCAGCCCTCTGCAGGTCTTGTTGTAAATTTTTAACAGACGGACCTCTATCTCCCTTTTGCAGTGCCAAAGCGCTGCTAGCCATGCTGAGAATAGAGATAGTTAAGACTATAGGTAACATGTACCTCCAAGCCTTGCTTGAAAAACGTTTCAAGTCTGGAGTCTCTGAGGTTTTCAACCAGGAACTAAGGTGCAATAAGTTACTGGTTGATGGGTCTTCATAAACTCCCGCTAAGTGTAAATACGCAAGATTGTCCATATTTTTTTCTTACACCACCGATTTTGATTCGATTGCTGCTTCTGCTTGGTGAACCAGGTTTCGCAAATTATCTAACGTTGATATATTTACATCCTGCCATAAACCGCGCTGGTATGCTTCTAATAATCTTTCAGCAATATCACGCAAAGCATGCGGATTGTTCTTCTCAATGAATTCACAGACGTTTTGGTCGAAAAGATAAGCTTGAGCAATTCCTTCATACATATGATTTTCTACACAGTTTGCGGTAGCATCATAAGCAAACAAATAATCTACCGTGGCTGCCATTTCAAATGCGCCTTTATAAGCGTGACGCATCACTCCTGCAATCCATTTAGGATTCACGACTCGCGAACGATACACCCTGGCTATTTCGGTACGAAGCTTGCGGATTTTTGGGTTGGCAGGAATCGAATTATCGCCAAAATATGTTTGAGGATTTTTCCCCGTCAAAGAACGCACCGCTGCTGTTAGACCACCCTGAAACTGATAATAATCGTCGGAATCTAGCAAATCATGTTCGCGATTATCTTGATTGTGCAGCACTATTTGCATTTTGACTAGACGTTGTTTGAAAGCTTCCGGCGCAGCTTTGCATAAACCCTTACCCGTGTAAGCATAGCAGCTCCAATTCATGTAAGCACGAGCCAAATCTTCATCACTATTCCAATTTTGAGATTCAATTAATCCTTGTAAACCAGCACCATAAGCACCTCCTTTACTCCCAAAAATACGATACTGCGAATAGGTATGTGCTGCCTCAAAATTTAATCCTTGTTTAATCCAGAATTCTGTTTCAGATGCTACTTGTGCCGCTAAGGGATTGTACTCGGAGGTTTCATCTAAAGTTGCAACTGCTTTAACTGCATCATCAAACAATTCGATTAAGTTAGGAAAAGCATCTCGAAAGAAACCAGATATTCTCAAGGTCACATCTACGCGGGGACGTTGCAAAACTGAGATTGGTAAAACTTCAAAATCTACGACTCTACGAGAGGCACCATCCCATACTGGCTGCACCCCAATCAAAGCTAAAGCTTGAGCAATATCATCTCCTCCGGTTCGCATGGTAGAGGTTCCCCATACTGATAAAGCAAGGGTTTTGGGATATTCGCCATGTTCTTGCGTATAAGTTTCCACAAGAGTTTCCGCTGCTTTTCTACCAACATCCCAAGCTGATTCTGTAGGAATAGCACGAATATCAACCGAATAAAAGTTATTCCCTGTAGGTAAAACCTCCGGACGACCTCGTGTAGGTGACCCACTTGGAGCGCTTCTAACGTATCTGCCGTCAAGTCCCCGTAATAAATTTTTAATTTCTAAATCAGTTTGTTGTAGTGAAGGTAGGAGATAGTTATGAATCCAAGTTAGAACTAATTGAGTTTGGGAATTGGGGGTTTGGATTTGAGTAGGTAGAGAAACCTCACCCCCTTCCCCTCTCCTTGTGAAGGAGAGGGGTGTCTCTTCCTCTTTGTTTATTAGGGAGAGGGATGTCTGAGGAGAAACCTCACCCCCGTCCCCTCTCCTTATTAAGGAGAGGGGTGTTTGTTCGCGTAGCGTGTTCAAAGGACATAGAGAAACCTCGCTATCTTCCCCTCTCCTTGACAAGGAGAGGGGTGTCCGTAAGGACGGGGTGAGGTCTCTTATGCTTTGTTCAACTACAGCAGCAGCGTATTCTTCTACAAGCTCGATTGCATCACCCACATTGCGACAAGGTATGCTGCTGTTATTTTCATTTGTTTGAATTGGGTTAATTGGATTATCCGTTAACGGGTCAAAATCCCAGTTTAAATCCTTTGCGATTGCGCGAGTCAATCCCGAATGATGACGATTGGGATGACGGGCTATTGCGATGATTAAATCCCTTAATTGTCTTCCGCTCGGACAGTTACCAAATATATGTAAACCATCACGAATTTGAGCCTCTTTCAATTCACACAAGTAACCATCTAAATAATCTAAAATTTGAATTTGATTTTGATTTTCTTGTTTTTGATTTGCTAATTGCTCGTTATTAATTTTCAAATCCAAATGTAAATTTTCTTGAATAATTAATTCGGTAATTCGTTCGTTGATAATTGGTAAACGTTGCGGGTCTAAACTTTGAGCTTCGTAGTATTCATCTACTAAATTTTCCAACTTTTGCAAGGAACCATAAAGCTCTGCACGAGTTAAAGGAGGGGTGAGATGGTCTATGATTACAGCTTGAGAGCGGCGTTTTGCTTGAGAACCTTCCCCAGGGTCATTGACAATAAACGGATAAAGATGTGGCAGCGTCGATAAAGCAACTTCTGGATAGCAATTCTCCGACAAAGCGATACTTTTACCCGGTAGCCATTCCAGATTTCCATGTTTCCCCACATGAACCACAGCATCAGCAGCAAAGCATTTTCTTATCCAGTGATAGAAAGCTAGATAAGCATGAGTTGGTTCTAAATCCGGCGCATGATAATTCAAGCTCGGGTCAATATCGTAACCCCTTGCTGGCTGAATTCCCACGAAGACGTTACCGAATTCGATACCCGATATTGGTAATTGGTAATTGGTAATTGGTAATTGGGTATTAATCTCCCCATCTCCTTGTCTCCTTGTCTCCTTGTCCTCTTCAAAATCTCCCCATCTTTGAGAAATACCTTTTTTCACCTCCGAGGGTAGGGAATTAAAATATTCTTGATACTCTTCTGGGGAGATACTTTGGCGAATTTTTCTTAAATCTCTGGTTTCTGGGTCGTTGGTAACTCCTGTGGTAAGTAGTTCTATTAATTCGTTGCCATTTTTGGGTAAATTTTCTATTTGATAACCTTGATTTTGTAAAGCTTTCAAAATTTCAATGCAGCTTTGGGGTGTATCTAATCCAACTCCATTTGCTAAACGTCCATCGCGGGTCGGGTAATTTGCCAAAATTAAAGCGACACGACGTTTATCAGGTGATTTATAGCGCAGTTTGACCCAATTAGCCGCTAAATCCGCAACAAACTCAATCCGCGAAGCAATTGGTTTATAAATTACGACATCAGTCTGTAAAGCCGAATTCTTATTTTCTACGCTTTTGAAAGAGACAGCACGACTAATAATGCGTCCGTCAACTTCCGGTAGCGCTACATTCATGGCTATATCGCGGGGTGACAATCCTTGAGAGGAAGATTGCCATTGTTCGAGCGAACTGCTGCTTAGAATAACTTGAAGTACTGGAACGTCTAATCTTTCCCATAATTCTACAGATGGTCTTTCTGTTTCCAATCGCGCTAAAGAAAAGCTAGTGGTATTAAGAATAAAGGAAATATTTTCTCCATCTTGCTTTTGCAAAAATTCGCTTAATTCATTTTGAACGTCGATTTCACGCAGCGAAGAAATATAAATCGGTACTGGTTGGATATTTCGTTTTGTTAAAGCTTCACACAAAGCATCAATCACCAAAGTATTACCCGACAAGTAATGAGCGCGATAGAAGAGGATGGCAACTTTTGGGGAATGGGGAGAGGGGGAAGAGGGGGTAGAGGGGGAAGCAATTTGATTTTTGTTATCCGTAGTCAACTGACTCTTGAATTCCCCATGTGGTTTGCAATAATCGTATAAACCAAATTTCGGGACTTCCTGGGGGGGTAAGGGATTAAATGATGTTGAACAGCAATTATCCGCAATAAACTTAAAAGCATTCACAAAATTGGGGACACCACCTTGGCTAAAATAGCGAGATATTTGATTAACTACAGCCAGAGGTAAAGTGGAATGGGATATTAAATTAAGGTCGAGAGCATCGTCTCCAGGGATTACAATTAAATTGGTGCCATTACGTTCGACAATTTCGAGTACGACTTCCAAACCATAAGACCAGTAAGAAATTCCTCCCAATAGGCGTAAAATGATAACTTGGGCAAATTCCAACACTTGCTCTGCATAACTATCAATAGTTATTTGATGTTGTAAATTTAGTAAGTTCGCAACTCTAATTTCATCGAAAGTAGGAGGTAATTTGGGAACTGCTGCTGCTATGGTTTGAATATCTGTATCGGCTGAAGTTAAAAATACAAATTTTGCAGTTGTTTGTTCTAGAAATATTAAGTCTTCTGACTGTAAGTTAAATTCTGTCTTACTGGCTGCTTTTCGATGCATAATCCTGTATTGCTGTCTTACACTGTTGGTTAGAACATATAAAAAAATATAAAAAAATTCGTGCGACGCTTTTTACTCCTCTCACTTTTACTTTGTGAAAATGCTTAGTTCTCCTGATTTAAGCTTCTGTCAAACCTTGAATAGTAGTGAATTTAATCAGTTAGGGAAATTATTAGAACAAATGATTTCTCAAAGTGAAAATGCTGCTTTTGTGATGACAGAAGCTGTTTTGGCACGCATTCCTGCTCCAGGAAACTGGCATATGCAACAATTTACTGTAGTAGTTTCTTCTGGATTTAGCGGTTTATTAATAGGTTTACCACTATACCCATCCGCAGACGCAAACTTTGACGATTTTCCTGTAAATACAAAGTTAACGTTTGAGCCAGATGAAATTATTAAGTTTCTTGAAAATTTGAGAGATGTTTTTGAAAGCGATTCTCATACTTACAAAACTATAGAAGAATATTGCCAAATTCCTGCCCTTAATAATGCTGTACTACAAAGTCAGTTTACAGTGCTGTTATTAAAGCACCTAACCATAGAGAAAACTCAAAGTAATGTATCAAATTCTACACATAAAACAAACTCTTGCGAACATGTAGAAAATGCTTTGCACAAGCAGATTATTCAAGAAAAACTTTTAAATCAAGTAATTACACAAACCCGTAAAAGCTTAGATTTATCAGTAATAATGACTGCTGCAATCAATCAGGTAAGAGAGTTTCTTGAACTAGATAGATTAGTAGTTTATAAATTTGACGAGCCAACACTTAAAAGTTTAAACACACATGGGTTAATAAAACATTATTCAAATCAAAATTTACATCAAAATTTACAAAATTCACCACCATATCATGGCTGTGTAGTTCACGAAGTTTTAGCAAATGATACAATCTCTTCGGTATTATATTACTCTGAAGAAAAATGCTTGATGCCATCAACTAAATGTTGGGAAAAATATCGTCAGGGTTTTACTTTGGCTGTAAGCGATATTGATAAAACTTATGTTTTTGAAAAATGTTTATTACAATATTTAAAAGGTATTCAAGTCAAAGCTAAGTTTGCTGCACCGATTGTATTTGAAGAAAAGCTATGGGGTTTATTAATTGCTCATCAATGTCATACCACCCATGACTGGACGCAAAGCGAACAAATATTGCTGAAATCAGTAGCCGAACAATTAGCAATTGCGATTCATCAATCTGAGTTAATGCATTCTTTAGAGTCAGATAAATTGACCTTGGAGCAAAGAGTTAAAGAAAGAACAACAGAATTACGCGATGCATTAGTAGCCGCAGAAGCTGCAAATCGTTTGAGAAACGAATTTCTTGCGACAATGAGTCATGAGTTGTTAACTCCATTAACCTATGTGATAGGAATGTCTTCCACACTATTGCGCTGGTCTTTTGGTGATTTAACTCAGCGACAAAGGAATTATTTACAAACGATTCATGATAGTGGTGAACGTTTATTAGAAATGATTAGCGACATCTTAGAATTGTCTCAGATAGAAGCAGGTAAAGCAGTCTTAAATATAACTGAATTTTCATTAACTGATACAGCAAAAAACATTATTAATAATCATTTAGCTCAAAAAGCAACACAAGGACAAATAAACTTGCAACTTGACTTGCTTTTTAATTCTCAAAAAGATAAATTTAGTGCTGATGTCAGAAGAGTAAATCAAATATTATTGAATTTATTAACTAACGCAATTAAATTTACTCCCGAAGGTGGTAACGTCACTTTACGAATTTGGATAGAAGAAGAAAATGCCGTTTTCCAAGTAGAAGATACTGGAATTGGCATTCCTGAAGAACAATTATCTTTACTATTTGAAAAATTTCATCAACTCGATACACCATACCGCAGACGCTACGAAGGTACGGGATTGGGTTTAGCTCTGACAAAGCAACTCATACAACTTCATAGGGGCAGAATTGATGTAGAATCAACAGTCGGTAAAGGTTCTATTTTTACTGTATGGATTCCGAACAGTTATCAGTGTTAGCGTAAGCGTGTCCCGGAGGGACATACAGTTATCAGTTATCAGGTCAAAGGTTAAAGGTTCAAGGTTAAAGGTTAAAAGTTCAAGGTTGAAATTCAAAAACTTTATAACTTTTAATTACTAACTCCTAACAATTATCAACTAACAACTAACCACTAACAACTATCAACTAATTGATAATACATCCGCTGCGTGGAGGAATATTTAAGGATATTTGGGAATTTTCTTGATTTTTGAATTCCACTTTATCGCTAGCGTATAAGAGTTTGTTTGGTTGCGATTTTAAATTACTAATATCTACAGTTACTTTTGCGTCAATAGTACTAACGTTAATTCCTATAATCAATTCTTGCTGGTCTAAAATACGAGCGAATACATATACTTCCCCCTCTGTAAACAGTACTTTATACTCACCTGTACGCAAGCATGGGTAAGCGTGACGTAAAGCAATTAATTCGCGATGAGTTTGGAGAATTTCCTTGTCCCAATTTGCTTCTACAGGAAAACCACGTCGGGAATCTGGGTCAATTGCACCAGGTAATCCAACTTCATCACCATAATATATGCTGGGGGCACCAGGGAAAGTTAGTAAAAGTAAAGTTGATAAGATAACGCTTTTTTTGTCTCCACCTGCAATCGTAAGTAAGCGTGCGGTATCGTGGGAAGCCAGCAAATTTAATTGAGTCAGTTGAATCTCCCAGGGATAAAGCTGCAAAACTTCTTGAATTTTTTCTGCATAACCAGCAGCAGATAATGCTGGATAAGGTTGATAGGAGCGGTCTTTCACCTGTTCGATGTCAACGCGATCGCCAGCCGTAAAAGCGATTGTTGGTGCGGTGAATAAGTAATTCATAACGCCGTCAAATTGGCTACCATCAAGCCACTCGCGAGCATCTTCCCAAACTTCACCGACTATATAAGCTTCGTTGTTAATTGCTTTAACTCTTTCCCGAAATTCTTGCCAAAAACCGGGTGTTTTTATCTCGAAAGGAACATCTAATCTCCAGCCATCAATACCGAATTTAAGCCAGTATTCGGCGATTTCCATAATATATTCTTTAACATCAGGATTATCATGATTAAATACCGGTAGAGCGCGATTTCCTACCCATCCTTCATAATTAGCAGGTTTTTCTCCCGTATAGGGTGCGAGCGGCCAATCATGTATTTTAAACCAATCTAACCAAGGTGAATGCGGACCGTTTTCTAGAATATCGTTGAAAAAGAAAAAGCCGCGACTGCTATGGTTAAATACCCCATCCAAAACAACTTTAATATCTCGTTTATGAGCGGCTTCTAATAGTTCCTTAAAAGCTGAATTTCCACCCAATAAAGGGTCTACCTGATAATAATCATGGGTATGATAGCGGTGGTTGCAAGCTGATTGAAAAATAGGGGTAAAATAAACAGCATTCACACCCAAATCTTGCAAATAATCTAGCTGTTCTACTACACCCCATAAATCTCCTCCTTTATATCCTTGAAGTGTAGGTGTTGCATCCCAATCTTCCCATTTTGGATTATTTAACAAACGTTTGCGGGGTTGTTTACCAATTGCAAATCTATCCGGAAAAATTTGATAGAAAACAGCATGTTTAACCCAGTCTGGTGTTTGAACTTGCATTTTTAACCCTGTATATCTTCTGCAATCATTCTTACAGATAATAGGTTCAGAGCAACCCATACCGTAGAAAGAAAATTATTCTGTATTTCAAGAAACTCGGTTTTTGATTTTCGTAAACTATTAAATAATGTCGTACTAATGCCGTACAATTTTATTTCTACAAAACTGAGACATTTAAATACTTTTGAAAGTCAAGAATATAATTCAACAGATATATCAAAAAATATAAAAAGTATTTTATTCTCGATATTTAATATCCTATTCCCTATTCTCCATTACCTTATATAGACATAAAGCTAACAATTGTTAAGCGATATTACGATTATTTCAAAAATATTTAGAAATCGTCTAAAACCCAAACATAGTTTTAACGTAGAAACATATATTGAGAACTGGAGTAAATTAAATGATTAACTTACAAAAATATCGCTTTGTATGTACTCTTACCTTCGGAGATGTATACGGTCAAATAATTGTTTGGTTAATAACAATTACCCTTAGTCTGGCATCAGCTTTAGCATTAATGGGAGCAAGAAGACCCGTATACGCTTTAGCTACAGTCGGACTTGTAGTCTTGCTATCTTTACCTTTCTTGCTATTCGCATTTGTGACCACATTAATAAATCATATTGAACTGTCTGTTGTTGAACCAGGGACAGAGATGGAGCCAATTCCAGGAAACGTTTCTCAACAACAACCTGTTACTAATTAGAGTTGTGAGTTAGGAGTTAGGAGTTAAGAATTATTTCTTCCTCCTCTCCTTGTCTCCTCCTCTCCCCATCTGCCGCCAACATAAGTAAATATAGGTAGATACGTTTCTTAAAGTCGGGGGAGTCATGTTAGAACACGATGTCATCATAGTTGGTGGTGGATTGGCTGGAAGTCGTGCTGCTGTGGAAATTGCACGAACTAATCCTAGTTTAAGTATTGCTGTAATTGCTAAAACTCACCCGATTCGTTCTCACTCGGTAGCGGCTCAAGGTGGTATGGCTGCTAGTCTTAAAAATGTAGATTCTGCTGATACTTGGGAAGCACATGCTTTTGATACGGTAAAAGGTTCTGATTATCTAGCAGACCAGGACGCAGTGGAAATTTTAACTAAAGAAGCACCCGATGTAGTCATTGATTTGGAACATATGGGTGTTTTGTTTTCTCGTTTGGAGGATGGAAGAATTGCTCAACGAGCTTTTGGGGGACATTCACACAATCGTACTTGCTATGCTGCTGATAAAACTGGTCATGCGATTTTGCATGAATTAGTGAATAATTTGCGACGTTACGGCGTACATATTTATGATGAATGGTACGTAATGCGCTTGATATTGGAAGAAGGTCGAGCCAAAGGTATCTTAATGTTCCGCATCCTGGACGGAAAAATGGAAGTGATGCGAGCAAAAGCCGTAATGTTAGCGACAGGTGGTTACGGTAGAGCTTTTAATACTACTTCTAATGATTATGCTTCTACGGGTGATGGGTTGGCGATGACAGCCCTGGCTGGTTTACCGTTAGAAGATATGGAATTTGTGCAATTTCACCCAACTGGTTTGTATCCAGTAGGCGTATTAATTTCCGAAGCTGTGCGTGGTGAAGGTGCATATTTGATTAATTGTGAAGGGGAACGGTTTATGAAAAATTACGCTCCCTCTCGCATGGAATTAGCTCCTCGCGATATTACCTCTAGAGCGATTACCCGTGAAGTTCGGGCTGGAAGAGGCGCTCATCCTGATGGTAGTCCTGGCGGTCCATGTGTTTATCTTGACTTGCGACACATGGGTAGAGAAAAAATCATGAGTCGAGTTCCCTTTTGTTGGGAAGAAGCACATCGTTTAGTAGGAGTTGACGCGGTAAACGAACCGATGCCCATACGTCCGACAATTCATTATTCTATGGGTGGTATACCAGTGAATACCGACGGACGAGTTCGCAGCAGTAATGATGGTTTAGTCGAAGGTTTCTTTGCTGCGGGGGAAAGTGCTTGTGTATCAGTACATGGAGCAAATCGTCTCGGCAGTAATTCGCTGTTGGAATGTGTGGTTTATGGTCGGAGAACTGGAGCAAGTATTGCTAGATATGTAGAAAATCGTAAATTACCAGACCTAGACGAGCAGTTTTACATTGATGAAGCTAAAAAGCAAATTCAAAGTTTATTAGAGCAGCCCGGAGAATATCGGATTAATCAGGTACGACAAGAATTTCAAGACGCAATGACAGATTATTGCGGTGTATTCCGCAACGAAGAATTAATGACGAAAGGATTAGAAAAAATACAGGAAATACAGAATAAATATTCGCAAATTTACTTAGACGATAAAGGTACTTGCTGGAATACAGAATTGATTGAGGCTTTGGAATTAAGAAGCTTGATGGTAGTCGGACAAATGATTATGACATCAGCACTGAATCGTCAAGAAAGTAGAGGAGCGCATTGTCGGGAAGACTTTACCGAGAGAGACGACGAGAATTATTTGCAGCATACAATGGCTTACTATTCTGCAGCCGGAATAGATATCCAATATCGTCCCGTATCGATTACCATGTTTGAGCCGAAAGAGAGGAAATATTAAATTATAGTTCGTTCGTAGTTGCGCTTTAGCGCCAAACATTGTGACCAAAGACCGCGCAACTACCAACATATTTTCACTCATGAACGATTTTATCTCGTTCCTTGTCTCTGGCAAGGAATGCAGAATTGGAGGCTCTGCCTCCATTCCAGCGCGAGGCAGAGCCTCGAAAACTGTATTCCCAGGTAGAACCTGGGAACGAGAAACGAGAAGATGTAGAGACGTTGTACTGCAATGTCTCTTAATGTTTCATTCGTGAATAGTACCATCAGGCATCATAGCACCCGTAAGGTTTGCGTTATCAAGAATTGCACCTGCTAAATTAGCATTCGCTAAACAAGCATTTTCCAGATTTGCATTTGTTAAATCAGCAGCACGTAAATCGGCTGAGGTAAAATTAGCATTGCTTAAATCCGCTTCAGTGAGATTTGCTCCTTTCAAAGATGCTTTATAAAAATCTGCCGATTCTAATTGTGCTTGAAATAAAAATGCATCATCCAAAATTGCTTCTTGCAAATTGGCACTAGACAGGTTTATGTTGTTCAAATCAGCTTGTGTCAAATTTGCACCGCGAAGTTTTTCATTACTCCAGTCAGTTCCGCTTAGCTTTACTTGAATCAAATTAGCCCTGCTTAAATCACACCGTTTGGTGATTTTTTCGTTAAATCTGCTCCGGTTAAGTTAATCCCTACAAAATTGCGTTCGCCATTTTCGTATCTGTACCAAAATATTTCACCACTAATACCTTGTACGTATGAAGATACATTTAATTTCTTTTGCTTAAGCTGAGTGTGTTTCTTTAGTAGAAGTTCTTTACGAAGACTTTCTTTTTCAACTGCTGACTTCTCTGGAGCAGAATCAGCACTGTCGGTCACACAAGCTACTTTATCAAGACGTTGTTTTAACTCGTTTAATTGCGCTGATAATTCTAAAACCTTTTCCCGATTACTTTCTACCTGCGATAATTCCGCTAACTTATCAAATTCCTGCTTGAATTCATCAAAACAGCGTTTTAACCAAACAGTATTTTTTTTCCAAATATCTTGTTGAACTTCAAGTTGCTCTATCCTAGAAACTAATGAAGCTAAATTATTATTTGCATTTGAAACAGTCATTAAAATCCGCCTACCCTAAAGTGCATGAAAATACACGGGTAGCAACAATATAATTAAATTTATACTATATCTATAGTGCAACCCTATATTTAAATTGCCCAAATTTACAACAATACTCACAGGTTTTTCATTGATTTCAGAAAAAGACGTGAAAATTGTAGAGCATTATTCTATTCTCTATTCTCTAAACAAATTATTTTAATATTCCAACCGGATTCCCATATCAGCTTCTTCAACTGAATAAATTTTATCAAGCAAAAACAACATTCTTTCTGCTTTAAATTCTTTTTCAGCCTCAGATATAACTTTAGTGGTTTTTTTAATCTCTTCAATCTCTTCAATTTCTTCTGGGTCTTCTTCCATCAAGTCAAGTAAATGGCTGACCATTTCATCATCTTCTAAATCTTCTTCTTGATTGATAATTTGATTATTTACAGGATATATAAAACCATTATCTCCTACTGACAATTGACTCAGAGATTGCTGTAATTCTGCAACTTGTGCGGATAACTGTAAAATTGTCTGCTGCATAGTTTGCACTTGCTGCAATTCTTCTCTATCCCTAAAATCTTGTTTTAATTCCTCAAGAGAGCGCTGTAGCATCAAGTTATTTTCTTTCCAGATGCTGTTTTCCGCCTCCAGTTGTTTTAATCTAGTGATTAAAGATTCTATATCGCTATTAAAGTTAAAAGTATTCATACAAAAATTACTGCAATCGAAGTGCCTAATAATACAATTAAAAATAAATAATAGTTAAGCAATTTTATATTTCAATTGCCCCTTACTGACACCTACAGTAACAAAGATGATAGTGGTAAGCTTGGCTTGAATGTTATTTTTATGACTTTTTTGTATTTTTTTTCGTGTTTTGAATAATTAAAACAATTTTATACGTTTTCTCTGGGAGAATGAAAGAGAATCAAAATAAATGCAGTTCATATAAAAGTTGATATATATAGTTTTCATTCTACACTGCTACTGTTACACCATTGCATGACCTATTTTTACAGATAATATGCGAACTATTGCTGAGATAAACGACAAAATAAACCGTAAGAAAGCGGTGGTTTTAACAGTTGAAGAGTTGAAAGCAAAAGTCGCAGAGGCAGGCATTTCTAAAACTGCAAAACAAGTCGATATCATCACCACTGGCACTTTTGAACAAATGGAATCGAGTGGTGCGATTATTAACCTCGGGCATACTGACCCACCGATAAAAATTCGCCGTTGTTGGTTGGATGGTGTGCCAGCATATTCAGGTTTTGGTGCAGTAGATTTGTATTTAGGTGCTAGCAGCACAGCCGAACCCTTGGAAGGAGAAGAGGTACGTGGTGGAGAAACTACTTCCAAGATAGTAAAGGGTGGTGGTAATGTGATTGAAGATTTAATTGCAGGTAAACCAATACAGGTAAGAGCGCAAGGACAAGTTACTGATTGTTATCCCAGGAGCTTCTTTGAAACTACTATTACTCGCGATACGATAAATCAATTTTATTTATTCAATCCGCGAAATTTATATCAAAATTTTATAGTAGGCGTTAATGGTGGAGAACGTCCGCTTTATACTTATCTCGGTCCGCTGCAACCGCGTTTGGGAAATGCAGTCTATTCTAATCCAGGTGCTATTTCACCTTTACTGAACGACCCTTATCTAAATCTTGTAGGTGTTGGAACGCGGATTTTTTTAGGTGGTGGAATTGGCTATGTTAGTTGGGAAGGTACCCAACATAATCCGATGCAGAAGCGTTTACCCAATGATACTCCAGTCGGACCTGCTGCGACCTTAGCTTTAATCGGCGATGCCAAACAAATGGATTCGCGTTGGGTAAGAGGTTGTTATTTCAAGAACTACGGTCCTTCGATAATGCTGGGAGTCGGAATACCGCTACCAGTTTTACACGAGGAAGTAGTTTCTCGTTGTGCGATACAGGATAAAGATATAGTCGCTCCCATAGTAGACTTTTCCATTCCCCGACGGGTGCGTCCGACTTTTGGTTTGGTAAGCTACACCCAACTCAAATCCGGACGCATCACCATTGATGGAAAAAAAGTAAGAGTTGCTTCCCTATCGAGTATATTTCTCTCCCAACAAGTGGCAATAGAATTAAAGCAATGGATTGAACTAGGTAAATTTACCCTTACCCAACCAGTAGCTCCAATTTCAATGGACAGGTCTTTTCTCCCCCAAGACCGTTGGAAGGAGTTTTAAAAACGTTATTAGATAGTTGATAGTCGATAGTTGATAGTTGAGAAAGTTAGCAATTAACAACGAACTTTCTAAGTTAGGCAGTTGCTGCAACGCAAGGAACCTTGCCAACCCAGTGGCTTGGGAAACTCCGCAACACATTATCTCAAAACGAACCACTAACCACTAACAACTAACAACTAACCACTAACAACTAACCACTAACACTATCCTTCCGGTGGTTTCTGACGTTTTACGGGCTTGGGAGTTGGTCGATTATTTACGGGCTTTGGAGCATCTGATGATTGACCTGCTTTCTTGACAGGACGTGGAGTATCACCGCTATATCGTTTGTTATACGGTCTACCACCTCCACCACCTCTACGAGGTGGTCTTCCTCCTCCTTTTTTGAAGGGAGGTCGGCGTTTCTTGGGTAAGTCGGCGATGAATTCGGCTTTCTCTATCATCAACAGGTCTGCTTGTCGCTGAACCTGGAAGTCCCAGAACTTTCCGACAGCTTTAGTTTCTAACTTACCCGTCAGTTTCAACTTGAAATATTTGGGTTTGTCGTCATTTTTGCGAGGTGCTTGCTTGATTTTCACCACCAAGTTACCAGCGTCGAAAGATTGGTAAACGACTTCACCACGCACAGAAAAACCACCATCTGGAATTAGGAATGAAGGTGTTAGTTCGGTTGCTCCTTCTTCAGGGGTTGGAGGTGAGGAATCGTCACTTACTGATTCGTCATCAACTTCGGGAGATGATTCTGGGGATTCCTCTTGCGGAAGGCGGTTTACAGCCAACTTTTCAGGTTCCCAAACTCCGACGATTTGCAGATGAAGATTATCGTTTTCTTGTCTAGTGCGCGGATAAACCACCCACAAGTGGTCTTTTTCTAAATCCAGATGGTTTTTCACCAAACTCATAATCCGACCTAAAAGGACGGCATCGAGTTCTACATTGTCTGGGGTAACTAACGCACCTTGAGTAAATTGTTCGCCGGTAGGAACATAACGACCGCGAACCAAACCGATTGCTCGGTATTGCATTGGTTCCGAAGGCGGAGGAATTGGTTGCTGCCTTGCGGTTTCGTTAGTTTGAGCGGATTCACTCTTAGCTGAGTTAGTCTCAACGGCTTGACTATTCTTACTATCAGCATTAGAAGTTTCTAAGCTGTTATCTTGCGCTTCTGTAGAAGAAGCAGATAAATTGGAGGACTCGGACGATTCAGAAGACGGCATCAGGTCGGAATTCATAAAAACTCCTTGCGGCGGAGACACATCCCATATGGGACTTTACAAAAGCAAATCAAAGAGTTTTTGTTATGGTGCTTGACGGATATATTTACGACAAAGACAACCGAAAACAGTTAAACTCTATGAAATATTAGTGTTGCGAAATTTCGCATTTAAACACTATTAGGTGTAATTTAGCGCCTTTACACTAGGAACAAAAGCATACCATAGCTACAATTTCAGACTATTCCTCCTAAAGTCGTCATTTGAGATACGGCAACAAAGCGCGGGTATTTGTTATAAAGTTCACAAGCAACACACGGTATTCCGTAAAGTTTTAAGAATTTTTTGTTTTTCAATTTCTCAATGCACAATTTCATTCAAACTAAAGGACGGTGAAGGTGTCTCAAGGTCGTAATCGCTGGTTTGTGAAAATCGTACTGATAATAGCTGTTATCGCTCTTGTGGGTGGTTCAATGGTTCCTATCATAGCGGCTTTCAATGAATCCCAACAGCCAAATAATGCTGCTAACAGCACGGGAAATTCTGCCTCAGACCAAAAAACAAAGTTAGAAGATACTGCAAGGGGTTACGAATCAGTTCTACAGCGAGAACCTGAAAACTCAACAGCACTCCAAGGTTTGTTAGAAGCTCGTTTAAGGTTATTTCAGTTAGGACAAGGTGATATCAAAGGAATAATTACACCTTTAGAAAAGTTATCAAAGCTTAACCCGGAAGAAACAAGATACGCTGTACTATTAGCCCAAGCTAAGCAGCAAGCAGGTGACAAGGAAGGAGCTGCTCAAGCTTACCGTACCGTTTTAGAAACAAAACCAGGAGATTTACCAGCTTTGCAGGGTATGGTAGCGCTTCTATTGAAGCAAGAGCGTCCTGAAGCTGCTATCGGTTTATTGCAGGAAAGTTTGGGTAAAGCCGAAAAAGCAAACAAAATTGAACCCAATAGCGTTGATACTACAGCCGTTCAAGTTTTGTTAGGTAGCGTTTACGCCAAAGATAAACGTTACGCACAAGCTTTATCAACTTACGACAAAGTAATTAAAAGTAATCCCAAAGACTTTCGTCCTGTCTTAGCAAAAGCAATGGTTTTGAAAGACCAAGGAAAAACCGAAGAAGCACAACCCCTATTTGAAAAAGCCAGTTCCTTAGCTCCATCTCAATACAAGGACGAAATCAACAGACAAAGAACTGCTGCTGCAACACCTACTCCTACTCCCACTCCTGAGACATCAGCAACTCCATCTCCCGATGAATGATGGAGAGGGGGGAGAGGGGGAAGAGTGGGAAGAAATTTGAGTGAGTGAGAGAGGGAGAGAGTGAGGGAGTGAGGGAAAGTCTCATACTTCTTACTTATTACTCCTTATTCCTAACTCCTAACTTATAGCTGCTCACTGCTCACTGATTAAACTCCTTGAATAATTGCCACTACACCAAATATGATGAACAAACATCCACCCGCAGCGGTGAGTTGACGTTCGGTGATTTGTCCGGCTAATATTCTTCCGAAGGTAACGGCTATTGCGGCGCAAATTGCGTGTCCTAATATGGCTCCGACGCTGACCCCAATCGGGTTTTTCTCAGCAGCTAAAGCAATAGTTGCTATTTGGGTTCTGTCTCCCCATTCTGCTACGAAAACTAATACAAAAGCTTCTAGTAGAATTGCCCAAATATTTTCTTGGTCTTGTGTCTGCTTTTCTGCTTTTTCTACTACTTCTTTCGCTTCTCCTACTACTGCCAAATCACAAGTTTCGCTAGGCATTTGAGAAGCGTCGTACAATAATTTCAAACCAAAAACTACGAATAAGGCAATTTCCGCGTAGTGAATATAAATTTCTGGTAGTAAAGAAGCAGCTTGTCCGACACCGACCGATAGCATGGTCATTGCTGCTAAAGCTGAAATCGCACCGACAAAAACCAGTCTTCGAGAATGCTGCATTGCCAAAATCATGGCAATAAAAAAGGTTTTGTCTCCAATTTCGGAAACTGTTATCAATAAAAATCCGGAAATAAAAGCTGCTAGCACTTATATCTATTATCTAAACCAGTTCGGACATTTATTTATTATAAAACTTAGTTTGAATTTTAGGAACTGGTAATTAGTAATTGGTAGTTGGTAGTTGGTAATTGGTAGTTGGTTAAATAAAAATACTAATAC
The DNA here is from genome assembly GCA_038525335.1 of Cyanobacteria bacterium J06621_15. GTDB lineage: Bacteria > Cyanobacteriota > Cyanobacteriia > Cyanobacteriales > Nostocaceae > Rivularia. Next base: position 29,173 of record JBCBHT010000003.1, read on the forward strand.
TATTTATTACAGTATTATTGATGATTATTTTCATCTGTTCCCTGTTCACTATTCCCTATTTCCTGCTGCCTTTTTAAAATATTTTAATAATAAAAAATAATATAAAAATTTTCAATTTAATCCTGATTTAGATTTTCATCTTTTAGACTTTCATCTTCAATCTTTTTGTCTACGATGATTGGCTTTTCATTTTCAATCACGGCAGTTTCTTCTGACGTATTAATTTCTACATTATCCGCAACAATAACGCATTCTGCTTGCGTTTTGGGCTTCATATTCCATTGGTCTAAAACATCTTTAACTACTATTTCCTGTACCCAAATTTTCGCGACTACGGTTAAAGGTAGTGCTAAAAATAATCCTAAAAATCCAAAAAATGTTACGAAAAATAGCTGAGATATTAATGTGACTGCTGGTAGTAAAGACACCTGCTGAGCCATTACTATCGGCGTAATAAAATTACTTTCAGCCTGCTGGATAATAAAGTACAGAATCAATACACCAAATGGTTTCCAAGGAGAATCTAACAGTGCGATCGCCATTGCTGGGAATACGCTCAAAGTAGGTCCTAAATTGGGAATCAAGTTCAAAAATCCTGCTAACACTCCCAAAGCTATAGCAGAACGTACTTGTAGCAATGTTAACCCTAAAACACTCAAAAGCCCGACTAAAAACATAGCAATGGAAGCACCAGTTATCCAACCTTCCAAGGAAACTTCACACTGGTCTAAAATTCCCTCTACTCTACGTCGATAAAATGAAGGGAAAAATCTCACAAACAGTTTACGATAAGACAAAGGGTCAGCGATAAACATCCCCGTCAGTACCAGCACCAATAAAATCTTTAATATTACTTCTAAAGAACCAGAAACAAGAGCAAAAGTACTTTCTAAACCACTATTAATAAATGGCTGAGCTTGTTCCAATAGGCTGTTAATATCAGGAATAGAAGGAGTATACTGACTCGGAAGCTTTGTTCTCAATTCCAAAAGCCAAGCATTAAGACGTACTAAAGATTTAGGAATTTGATTGCTTAATTCTTGAAACTGGTCTATGAAAGGTGGAACAATTAACCAGAAAAAACCAATTACTCCCAGCAAAAAAATAGTAATTGACAGAATTTTAGCAAAACCGCGCCTTATTCCTAAGCGCTGTAGCCTTCGGGCTAATCGGTTTAAAGTAGTAGCTAAAACAACTGCGGCAAATATAAGTAAAACTACTTCTCTTATTTGCCATAAAATAATGCAAGAAATAATTAAGACTATTAAACCAATCCATTTACCCAAATTCACGCTTAAACTCCCGGCTCCAGGCTAATAATTATTTACGGATAATGTTGCTAGGTTAGCTAATATTAGCTACTTCCGCCTAAGTAATTCTAGTTAACTTTTTGCGTTCTGAATATTTGCCATATTAAAACGGATAACATTATTACATTTGGTAACAATATAATAATCAAAGCATTATTTGCCGTTTCCGGAATTGGAAAATTTGGCGCTACATATTTAATCAAAAATGAAATAACTGCGGAAATAAATAAAACTTTCAATACAAATACCAGTTGATTTTTCATTTTATGTACGGTTATACAGCTATATAAAGGTAGGGTTGATACTAATAGCGCTTCGTGGCAAGAATTTACAATAAATTATGTAAACCAAAAACTGATTTGTATTTTATAGCAGCAACTAGCAAATTGATATTTTTCCTTTGCAATACTTAAATATCCGTTAAAAATACAACTGTATAATTACTAGTTTACAAGCTAAGCGAATACAGAAAATCCAGCCTAGAAACTAGAAAAGATAGAAAATAAATAGGTCTTCCTAGAATCCTGGGAATCTATTTGTGGGATTTAGAAGCAGGGGTAATATTTATTGCATCAAGTATAAAAACAACAATTATTTTTTATTTTCCGTACAACTCATTTCCTATTCCCCTATTAAAGGAATCAGTGAAAATATCTGCTGTCATATTTTTTTATTAATTATAAGGACACAAAATGCCCATTGACACTAAAAATAAAAGCCCAATCAAGCCACCTAAAATGCGGCAATTTAGTGGTAGCCTATTTATTTTGCTAACTTTGCTATTATTGCTCAATTTTATCGTTCCCAGTTTTTTCGGACCGCAATATCCTCAAGCTCCTTACAGTGAGTTTATTGCTCAAGTCCAAGCTGGGAAGGTAGAACGGGCTATTGTGGGTAACGAACGGATTAAGTATGTAGTTAATCCTAATAACGTTTACGGTTCCGGTGAAGAAACGGTTTTTATAACAACTCCGGTAGCGCTAGATTTAGATTTACCCAAGATTCTCCGGGAAAATAATGTAGAGTTTGCAGCACCACCTCCTGATAATAGCGGTTGGATTGGAACTCTTTTAAGTTGGGTGATTCCTCCTCTGATTTTCTTCGGTATTTGGATGTTTTTAATGCGTCGTCAAGGTGGTGGTGCTGCTCTGACGGTTGGTAAAAGTAAAGCGAGAATTTTTTCTGAGGGTGTTACTGGAGTCAAATTTAGCGATGTCGCTGGTGTTGATGAAGCAAAAACAGAATTGGAGGAAATAGTTGATTTTCTCAAAAATGCTGATAAATACACTCGTTTGGGTGCAAAAATACCAAAGGGTGCTTTATTGGTGGGACCTCCAGGAACTGGTAAAACCCTTTTAGCCAAAGCGATAGCGGGAGAAGCAGGAGTTCCCTTTTTCAGCATTTCCGGTTCTGAATTTATCGAGTTATTTGTAGGTGTCGGTGCTGCGAGAGTTAGAGATTTATTTGAACAAGCCAAAAAACAATCTCCATGTATCGTTTTTATTGATGAATTGGACGCTCTAGGTAAATCTCGGGGTGGTGCGAACGGGATTATGGGTGGTAACGACGAGCGGGAACAAACCCTGAATCAGCTACTTACCGAAATGGACGGTTTTGATGCGAATACTGGTGTGATAATCATCGCTGCTACCAACCGTCCAGAAGTACTTGACCCAGCATTACGTCGTCCCGGACGCTTTGACCGTCAGATTGTGGTAGATAGACCGGATAAAATTGGTCGAGAAGCCATTTTGAGGGTTCACTCTCGCAACGTTAAATTAACAGAAGATGTTGATTTAGGAATTGTAGCGATTCGGACACCGGGTTTTGCTGGAGCAGATTTAGCGAATTTAGTGAATGAAGCAGCTTTATTAGCAGCACGTCAAAACCGAGATGGAGTCACTTTAGCGGATTTTAACGAAGCTATTGAGCGGTTAGTTGCTGGATTAGAAAAGCGTTCGCGGGTACTTAATGAAACCGAGAAAAAGACAGTAGCTTTCCATGAAGTTGGTCACGCTATAGTTGGTGCGTTGATGCCAGGAACTGGTAGAGTTGAGAAAATATCAGTAGTTCCTCGCGGAGTGGGAGCGTTGGGTTATACAATTCAAATGCCTGAAGAAGACCGCTTTTTGATGATAGAAGATGAAATTCGCGGTCGGATTGCGACTTTATTGGGTGGACGTTCCGCAGAAGAGATTATTTTTGGTAAAGTATCTACCGGTGCTTCCGACGATATTCAGAAGACTACGGAATTAGCCGAACGAGCGGTTACTTTGTATGGAATGAGCGATAAATTGGGACCGATTGCGTTTGAGAAAATGCAGTCCTCATTTATCGAAGGATATGGAAACCCTCGTCGTAATGTTAGTTCGGAAGTAGCAAAGGTGATTGATACTGAAGTGAAGCATATGGTAGATAATGCTCATCATATTGCTTTGAGTATTTTGTATAAAAACCGCGAACTGTTAGAAGAAACCGCAATGGAATTATTGCAAAAAGAAATTTTGGAAGGTGATAAATTGCGGGAGAGACTTCAAAAAGCAGTTGCACCGGAAGAGTTAGAACAGTGGTTGATAACGGGTCAATTACCTGATGATATTGTTCTGATGCAGACCAATATTTAGATAAAGTTTGATTTTACAACGGTTTATTTTTTGGCGATATGCTGTGGAGTGTATCGTCTTTTTTTTGTTTTTATTCGTTTGTAGTGAGAGTTGAAACCTGAAGCTATTAATGAAATTTCAAAAAGTAGTGCATCCTCCTCTCCCAAAAAACCTTCTATCATATAGTTCCACAAGCCCCTGTTTCATTAATTCGGAAAGTATGATGTATTTTACCAGGATGTTTGTCACGACATTGATGGGAAACTACTTCTAAGTTTTTATCAACAAAGTAATCACCACTATCTGGTTCAACAGCAACATACCAGTTATAGTGAGTTTCAATTAATTCCGATTTGACTTTATCAAAAATCGGTTTACAACGCTGGTAAAAAGCTTCACGTTCTGCTTCCCGTTGTGCTTTTTGTTCTTCCGTCCACTGTATTTCGGGAAATATTCTTCCCCGACGACGAACGGTTTGATTTGTTTTTTCTGATTTCATGTATCTCTAAAATAATAAAAGATATATAAATAGTTTACACTCGTAATTTAATAACTGTTAAACCAAACTATTTAAGTTGATTTTCGGTTACAAAACTTACTATTCACAGATGAATTATAACGGAAAATATTTCATTAACAGGACTACGTAAATTTTTTTCACATCACACATGTACAAAGTCACGAATTTTTGATTGATATCAGGAATTAATTTAAATAGTATTGAATTCAAACTTTGTATTATTACGAGTCATTTTTTTTAATTAATGCACATTACTATTCTCACTCTCGGTTCTCGTGGTGATGTCCAACCATTTATTGCTTTAGGAATCGGTTTAAAACAAGCTGGATATCAAGTAAAAATTGCCAGTCAAGCGACTTTTGAATCGGATATTCGTAGTCGTGGTTTAGAATTTGCTTTAATTAGCGGTAACCCCAAAGAAGGAATAGAAAGCGCTCAAGGACAAGCAATGTTAAAAGCTCAAAACCCAATTGCTTTTGTTCGTCGTTTGGGTGATTTACTAGAACCTGTAATGGAACCTGTATTGCTCGATTCATGGTCAGCTTGTCAGGGAACCGATGCGATTATTGGGGGAGGATTTCCTTTCTGGGGATTTGATATTGCTGAAAAATTGAATATTCCTTTTTATTATGCTTGTCTGACACCAAGTTATCCAACTAAAGAGTTTCCGAATCCAGTTACACCTCCACATTTAGAAAAGTTAGGAGGTATTTATAATCGATTTAGTTATAGAATTACCAATTTATTATTTTGGCAATTTTTTCGCAAACCAGTAAATAAATTTCGCAAATCTATTCTCAAATTACCAGCTACAGGTATTAGAGAAAATGCTTTTACAAAAATGGAAGCTGCAAAAACTAATTATCTAATTGGTTGTAGTCCTTCGGTTACACTAAAACCAAAAGATTGGTCAAATCGGGTTCATTTAACAGGATATTGGTTTTTAGATACTGTTGATGATTTTGTTCCTCCAGCAGATTTAGTTGAATTTCTCGAAGCTGGTTCTGCTCCGGTATATATTGGCTTTGGTAGCATGGGTGGTGAAGAAGCGCAAAATATAGCCGAAATTGCGTTAAAAGCGTTAGATAAAACTCAACAAAGGGGAATTTTTCTTTCAGGTTGGAGCGGTTTGAATAACTCTTTACCCGATACCGTTTTTCAAATAGATAATATTCCTCACAGTTGGTTGTTTCCTAAAATGAGTTGTATTGTTCATCATGGTGGTGCTGGAACAACTGCTGCTACTTTTCGGAGTGGAGTACCTAATATTATTATTCCATTTTTTGGCGACCAGCCATTTTGGGCTTATCAAGCAGCAAAATTAGGTGTAAGTCCAGCAATTATTGACAGAAAAAACCTGACTGTAGATACTCTTGTTCAAGCAATTATAAATGCAGTTGAAAATCAATCTATACGAAAACAAGCTGCTATTTTAGGAGAAAAAATTCGTGCAGAAAATGGTGTTAGGGAAGTTGTGGAAATAATAAACAGTGAACAGTTATCAAGTATTAACTGCTGATTAAAAGATTTTAAATAAAAGTCATAAATTACAGCACTTTGCATATAAATGAGGTACAGCTTCATATTATAAAATTCTTGTGGGATGGGCATCCTTGCCCGTCAGAATGTACCTCATACAGATGAAATATGCTGTAAATTAAATTAAACATGAAAGTGATTCACTGTTCCCTGTTCCCTAATCCCTGCTTTCTTTACTAATAAAACTTATTCACTATTCACTATTCACTATTTACTGATAACTGATAACTGTTCACTGTCCAATTCTTTGCCAAATTTTAATTGTTTTATCCAAACTTCCGCTAACCAAAGTACTATCTTGGTTAGCAAAAGCTATTCCAGTTACATTATCGCTATGACCGGAAAAAGTACTTAACAATTCTCCCGTTTCTAAATACCATAATTTAATAGTTTTATCAGCACTTCCACTAGCAATAATTTGCTCATCTTGACTAATTGCTACTGCATCTACTCCATCTTTATGTCCTTTGAGAGTACGAAGCAATTCTCCTGTTTTTAAATGCCAAATTTTAATAGTTTTGTCTTTACTTCCACTCACAAGAATTTTTCCATTTTTACTCAACGCCATGGAAGAAACAATGTGAGAATGATTAGTAAGACAATGGCGTAATTCTGCATTTATACAAGATAATTGTTTATCAGTAGAAATGCTCCAGACTTTTATTTTGCGATAACTACCTGTAACTAAAGTTTTCGCATCTTGACTATAAATTAGAGAATGAGCGGCAGTATCATCTAAAGAAAGGGTCATAATAACTTGACGCTCGGTCATATCCCAGAACTGGATTTTTCTATCGTCACCCCCAGTTACTAACATCCTACCATCAGGGGTAAACCCAACGCAGCGTACCATGCCATTATGTTTATGCATGATATCGATTAAATCTTTTGCACCCAAATGCCACATTTTTATAGTAGAGTCAGCCCCACCACTCGCTAAAGTTTGTCCGTCGGGACTAAAAGCTAAATAATTAACTTCATCAACAAATCCAGTACGAAGCCAGGGATATTCTGATAAAGTAGCGATTAAATCACCATTATTCAAATCCCAAAGTTTTATTTCTCCTCGACTTCCACTAGCTATTAAAGATTGCGAATCACTTTTATTTTCTGGTTTTAAAGCAATACAGTTAATTCCTTTGATATGTCCGACTAAAGTGTGCGAACATTGCCATTCATTTACAACACTTTCCAAAGGATGGTTTGGTGAAAGAGTAGAAATTATTTTAGCTTGCTTAATTTCATCAACTTCCTTCGGCAAATTTTGTTTATTTTTGAGTAAATTCAAATACCAACTTAATCCTCCCGAATAAAGTAATTTACTTGGCTTAATAGAAGTGTATGAGCCATTAAATTCAATTTGATTCGTAGGTAGAAATCCAGCAATTAGAGCTTCTTTTTCATATCCCCTTTGTCCGGAGCCAGGAAAAAACATGCATAAAAAAAATATCACCTGATAATTCTTTAAATCTTCCTGGTGAATTGTCCAACGTGCTTTATCTTTCTTGATACTATTAAAGCTCTCTGAATCAGCAACGCAAACTCGAATTTTAATATCAGGATTATTGTTAATGAAAAAAGAAAATCTAGTTTCACCTCGAAGATTTCCTTCATCATCTAATTCCATGCAGTCTATTGCGTCTTGGGGGATTTTTTTTACTAACCGACCAAAACAACCTTTCATTACTTCTTCAGTAATAAACTCTCGCAAAAAATAGTCTTCAGCTTGGTTTTGAAAGTATGTAACAAAAGGTATAGCCCATTCCGAATCTTCGGGATATTCAGATGGAATTGGTGGCGGATTTCGAGCTAAAACTTCTGCTTGTAAGCGAGCATTTTCGAGGATATTTGCTAATGTTTCACCCCAAAATGCCATATATTCTCGATGACAACCTTTTACGTTACTTTCAAGCAAAGTAATTTCGTAAGTTTTCGTTTTTTTAATCCGCTCAAGAAAGTCGGCTTGTTGAGCTTTTAGTAAATTGATAGAGTTTAGATCCATACCTTGGGTTACAGTCGTAAATAGCTAAGAGAATTTAAACCAAGGCAATTATTCCTCGTCCATTAAGCAAAACATATCAATATACACAAAAAACCATAAATAAAAATCACCTTACTTCTGTGTAGCATGAATAATCACCCGAAGTAAGTAGTTTAAAAGTTACGGTAACATAATAAGGGATTTTTTACGCAGCTACAAAAATTTATCCTTAAATCAAAGATGTTTATTTAAGAGCATTTATTTGTAGTGGAAATAAATTATAGCGAAACCCGAGAAATTATGCATTTTTTGATTTGTGCCTTTTTTTGATTAATTACTAGCCCCTTTCTGATTCCTCCTTAGTAACTATCGTTTCTAACAAAGCAATTCTCTCTTCTAGCTGCTTGACTTGAGAATTATATTCTCCTCTCCATACCGCAAAAGTCGCAACTGCTGCTCCTACAATCGCAGCAAAAGGCAAAATTGCACCAGTTTTTGTCACAATTACAAGCGGTATACAAATCGCTAGCATTCCTGCGCTAACTCCCCAAATTACCGATGTTGCAGCGACTCGTCCAGTTTTTTGAGGTTTTTCAGAATCTTCTTGCAATTGTTCGCTCATGAGTTAACTTGATAGGTTTTCGGTCAACTAATGCTAAACATACCAAAAACATAGAGACGCGAAGTTTGTTTCGCGTCTCTATAATTTAAATTCTTATATCAAAATATAGCTTTGATTTTCAGATTGATGTTCAAGATTACTTATCTTCTACATACATTTTTGGTTCAACCGCATAATTATCAAGCTGACCCGCTTCATCAATAACAAAACCATCAGTGGTACTCATTGTACCTTCTTCTTGCTTCTCAACAGCTTTTATCTGCTGCTTGCTTTCTTCGGTAGGAGCATTAGAAGGGATTTTTGCATCTGGTGGATTTACTGCGGTAGTTTGTGCCGTTTGTACAGCACTATGATTATTACCGGGGGCACCTTTTCCAGGTTCTGCTAAAGTTGGATTTTCTGGTAAAGTCTGTTTTTCTTCGTTACTCATAATATTCTCCCTCTTTTTGCTTTAAAACTTCGATAATCACCAATCGTGACTATTTTTTATTCAAATATTCAATTCTTTACAAATTTATCTCGATGTGTATTTTACTTCGCTCTTTCGCGAGTCATACTTTTTTTATCTTCGAGGAATAGATTTTTTATTGGAAAAGACAGAATAGGGAATAGAAAAAAGGAAATAATTATCTATAGATACTTTCTGATTCTTTACTCTCTACTCCCTTTGAATAGTTAAAGTAGACCAAAAAAAGATATATTGAAAATATTGCCTACTATCTAATTGCTGAATTTATCTATGGTTACTAATCATATTTTCTTGGCTGGAGCAAGTCGCGGTGTTGGTAGAGAAATTGCGAATTGTCTAACCGCACAAAAAAATCAAGTTAAAGCACTTTTGAGAACTGAAGAGAAGCGTCAAGAATTAGAAGCAATGGGTATAACGGTAGCATTAGGTGATGCTTTAAATATAGATGATGTAGAAAAAGCAATTTTAGCAGAAGAGAAAATTGATATAGTTATTAGTACAATTGGTGGAGTACCCAAAGATAGCGAACGTGCCGATTATTTGGGTAATAAAAATTTGATTGATGCCGCAGTTAAAGCAGGTGTAAAAAAGTTTATTTTAATCTCTTCAATCGGTAGTGGAAACAGCGCAAATGCTATACCTCCTCAAGCATTAGAAACCTTAAAACCTGTTTTAATAGAAAAAGAAAAAGCCGAAAAACACTTAATAGAAAGTGGATTAACTTATACAGTAATTCGTCCCGGTGGATTAAAATCCGAACCAGCGACGGGAAATGGAATATTAACAGAAGACCCCAAAATTGCTGGGACAATTCATCGAGCAGACGTAGCCCAATTAGTCTGTAAAAGCTTAAATTCCGAAATAACTAATAATAAAGTACTTTCCGCAATCGACGAAAACATGATTTACGGACAACCAGAATTTGAAAAATTAGAATTAGTTAGTGGTTAGTTGTTAGTAGTTGGTAATTGGTAATTGGTAATTGGTAACTGATAATTGATAACTTCTAACTAAATTCCTCAAACCATTTATTAATCTTTCAATTCCATATGAAGCAGATGTAGGTTGGGTTGAAGGTCGTGAAACCCAACAAACAGTCGATAATGTTGGGTTATACCCCATGTCCTAGCGGACACGCTACGCTAACGTTCCTCAACCCAACTTACTGCTCACTGTTCACTGATTCCAGATATTTGGCAGAATACAGTTCTTTTCCTAGCTCCATCTAACTCGAAAAATAATACAGATTGATAAGTTCCTAAAGCTAATTTACCCTCAACAATAGGAATAATTTCACTATTGCTTAACATCATTGCCATTAAATGAGAATGAGCGTTCATCGGTTCATCTGGTGGAATATCTCCTCTCAAATGCAAATCATTATGCAAATACTTATCCGAACTTGGCGCTAATTTTTGTAAAAAAACTTTGACATCTTCTAGCAATCTTGATTCATTTTCATTGATAGCTAAAGCTGTTGTTGTATGACGAGAAAATACTAAAATCTGACCGTTTTTAATTTCAGTTGATGAAATAATTGCCTCAACTTGTGGCGTTATATTATGGATATTGATACCTTCGATTGTCTCAATTTCTATGATTTTATTGAAAATTGGCATTGTTAGTTGGAAATTAGTAATTGGTAGTTGTTTTATAACAATTATCTAATAAATAATAAAACGAAATCAAAATTTTTGACTTACTATCTTATCCACCGGGGAATGCAATTCCCCGTCTAATAGCAGAAGTTTATTGAAATGGACTGAAAACAATTAAAAAATCTTAAACCTTAACTCCTAACTCCTAACTCCTAACTCCTAACTAAATCCTCAATCTAAAATCTAAAATCCAAAATCCATAAGCCCATTCACCAATCTTTCAATTCCTTCTTTTGCGGTTTCTTTTTGTAAAGCACCGTAAGCTACACGTAAATAACAACCTTGATTCATTCCAAAGGTAGTTCCCGGAAGTACGGCAACATGATACTGATTAATAAGTTGTTTAACTAATTCAAAAGCATCTATTTGAGCATTTACTTTCAAAAAGAAATAGAAAGCACCATCAGCAGGAGCTATTGTACAGATACCTTCAAGACGTTTAAGAGATTCAATTACTAGTTCTCTTACTTCGGCTATTTTTTCAATATTATCTTTTAAATATTCAGGTTTTGCTTGTAATGCTCCTAAAGCTGCATATTGAGATACAACCGGTGGACAAATTAAGTTTGTATCTTGAACTTTTTTAACTGCTGTTAGTAAATGTTGCGGAATTAGCATGTATCCGATGCGCCAGCTTGCGAATCCGTAGGCTTTAGAAAGGCTAAATAAGGATATTGTATGGTCGCTGCTGTCGGGAAATGAACCGGGTGAAACGTGTTCTACTCCATAGGTAAAATATTCGTAAGCTTCATCGCTGATATGGTAAATCCCTCGCTGACGACAGATATCATTGACTTGTTTTAATAACTCTTCTGAATAAACCGCTCCCGTAGGATTGTTAGGTGAGATTGTGACAATTGCTCGGGTTTTCGGGGTGATTGCTTTCAGAATTTTCTCTGGTTGTAGCTGATAATTTTCATCCGTTTCCACCAAAACCGGATTGCAACCAGTCATTGCGATCGCCATTTCGTGGTTAAAGTAATACGGCGTATTTAAGATAATTTCATCGCCAAGAGAAGTAATTGACAGGATAGCATTCATAAAAGCCATATTGCTTCCCGCTGTGACGACAATACGATTATTTTCGTTGATTTTTATTTTATTGAAAGCTACTAATTTTTCTTCGAGGATATTTATTAACGGGGAAATTCCCTCGACTGCTTGATATAAATTATTTTCTGAATTACTGAGAAAATGAGGTAAAAATTCTATAGCTTCCGCAGGTGGAGAATAAGAAACAACACCTTGTCCTAAAGAAATAGTACCGGGAGAATTTTTGATTAATTCCCCAACAACAGGGATTATCGGTGACTGTACCGATTGCATTCGAGAGATGAGCGTCATTCGATTTTAGATTTTGGATTTCAGATTTTGGATTGTGCTTTTGTTGAAGATTAGGGATTTGAAGGATTTACAGATTTTTATAAATTCTATTGTCTCGCAAAAGCGGTAGTATGTTTGCTGTTATCTACTCCCTACTCCCTAATCTCTACTCTCTACTCCCTGACCCTCCATAGCTGTCTGATTACAAATAAGTGATAAAAATACCCACCGCTAGCAAACCCGGTTTTAGTTAAAAGCTGGGTTTCCTAATAGCAAAAAAAATAAAAAATACTACATAAAAATATAGGAACATTGTAAAAAAAATAGCGTCATCAAAAGATTTAATCCTGTAATTTATACCTCTAGAAAGAATCAAAACAATCCAAAGAATGATTTAACAACTAGCAACTAACAACTAACCACTAACCACCAACAAACTCAATATTTGTTTTGAAATAATTTAGAAACAATTTAGAAACAATATTATTATGTTCGCGTCATAACATACAGTCTCAAGACTAAAGGAATTCTCTTATGACTGGCTTTCGTCGTTTCAAATCTGGAACCGCTGCATTTTTGGCGCTAGGTATTACAGCAGCTGCGTCTGCGCCTATCTTATTATCAAAACCTGCTACTGCACAAGCTATTTTTGGACAACAATCAAGAGGAGTTTCCATTCCTGAAGGAGTGACACTTCCTGTAACTTTTGATAAAGAGAAAGTTGTTGTCACACCCGATGAAACTTCCGATTTAACTTTAACAATTGCAACCAATATTATTGATAGCAACAGAAATATATTAATTCCACGCGGTAGCGAACTTGTAGGACAACTAGAACCAGCAACCTTCAGAGGTGAAAAAGGTTCTCAATTTGTCGCACGAGAATTAGTATTTCCCGATGGTAGAAAGCAGAATATCGATGCAACTTCTGCGGTAGTTACCAACAAAGAAACAATTAAGAGAGGTGCTAATACCGGGAAAATCTTAACCGATGCTGCTTACGGTACCGCTGCTGCATCCGTAATCGCTCTCATTACTGGAAACAATAAAATTGAAACTTTAGAACCTATAGCTGGTGCTGCTGCGGGTGCTATAGCAGGTATCTTATTACGACGTAGGTCAGTAGAAGTTGTAGTTATCAACCCTCAGAACGACTTAGATGTCACCCTGCGCTCTAATTTATCACTATCTCGCTTCTAGCATCAAAACTTCCATAATATTTTCCTCTAATTTTATTAAATGCCATCGTCGCTTGAAAACTTTAAGTGTACGGTGGCTTGTTTTTTCAGCAGAAAGCAGAGATTAGAGATGAGGTAGATATTTTGAAAGCAAAGAGTTTCAATTGCAGGATGAGCAACTTTATAAGAATAATATTGGAATTCCTATAACACTCCTAAATCGTTTCTAACAGTTCAGAAACCCGGTTTTTTCAGAAAAACTGCGCTTCTAATGCTTTATTTTTTATTACTCATATATTAATCCTTAAAGGCTATTTATAAAGTAAACCTTAAGACTTGAAAAGCTTAGTTTCTGTTGATTGACGGTAAATTTTAGCCCAGTTAATCTCTCATACAGCTAGTCACAGCCTAAAAAACGAATTTAATATTTACTTTATAAACGGTCTCTTACTTCATTGAGAAATTTTAAGCTAGTTCCTCAACTTAGAGATATGCTGAAACCGGATTGACCCAAATTTCCGTAAAATCGAAAATTATAGTATTCCTGATATCCTAATTTACCTGTTGTATAAAAGACACATAGAGAGATTATAAAGTTACTAAGTAAATAAATTTATCAAGTTTATTGAAGTCAGCACAGTATGAGTAAAAATCAATAAAGCTATAAATAAATTGTTTGAGTGACTCTCAGTGCTAGCAATCTTACGTTGCTTAAACTGACACATAGCTCTGACACGTTTAAAAATCCATAAGTTATAACTTACAAGGAACAAGTCTTTGTAAGGTACTTAAATATGTTTGCTTTATTTAAAACTAATATACTAAACAGGTACGGAACTTTTTTTATATTTAAGGCAACTATTATATTGGCTGCGCGTCTGAGTTAACTGTATGTAAACAGTCCTTACATAGCGAAGTTTATTAATAAGATAAACTCCGTTAAAAATATATTGAATAGACAAGAAAAATTAAAATAACTCGGAACATTTAATCTGAGATATTGTCAAAACAACTAATAGAAATGAACGGAATTGTTGGGGATAAAAAACTAATGTCTAACCTAAATCGTTGGAAATCAAAATGTGCTGCATTCATGGCTGTAGGTGTCACAGCAGCGACTCTAGCACCCTTAGTTACAACTGCACCAGCCCAAGCTCAAACTAGTTTTTATGACGTTTCATCTAACTATTGGGCAGCACCTTTTATTCAGGAATTAGCACAAAGAGGAGTTATCGCTGGTTTCCCTGATGGTAGCTTCCGTCCAGATGCACCAGTAACCCGCTCTCAATATGCTGCGATGCTTCGCAAAGCTTTCAATAAGCGTCAAGAGAGACAAGCAATTAACTTTGTCGATGTATCTCGTAATTACTGGGCTTACAGCGCGATTCAAGAAGCTTATACCACTGGTTTCTTATCTGGATATCCTGGAAGAGTTTTCCGTCCTACTCAAAACATTCCTCGCGAGCAGGTATTGGTTTCTCTTTCCAACGGTTTAGACTATGTTGCGAATAACCCTCAAGGTACGCTCGGGTATTATAACGATGCTTATAACATCTCCAGCTACGCTCGTAACCCCATCGCAGCAGCAACAGAAAAGCGATTGGTAGTCAACTATCCCAATACTAAATTCTTAAATCCCAAAGGAACTGCAACCCGTGCAGATGTAGCTGCTTATATTTATCAAGCTTTAGTCAGCAACAGACAAGCAACAGCTATCAGTTCACCATACATCGTAGCTGTTAACAACACTTCACCGATTGCTAATATTACCATCCCTGAAGGAACTGTTCTTCCCGTCAAGTACGACAAAGCAGAAAAAATTATGGTCACAAAGGATGAAACAGCACCTTTGACCTTAACTATTTCCCAAAACGTAATTACAGACAAGGGAGATATAGTAATTCCAGCAGGTTCCCGCGTTACAGGTCAACTCCGACCTGCGAATGGTGGTTCTCAATTCGTAGCTCAAAGACTTATTACAACTAGCGGAAAAGAATATAACATTAGCGCTACTTCTGGAGTAATTACCAAAACTGAAACCGTTAAAAAAGGTACCAGCACAAAAGGTATTATCAAAAATACTGCATTAGGTGCGGGTGCTGCTGCTGCTGTCGCTGCGGTAACAGGAGACCGTGCTGTCGCAACCGAAGAAGTATTAGGTGGTGCAGCAATCGGTGCAATAACTGGAATCTTCTTCAACAAAAAGAGTGTTGACCTTATTGTTATCGACCCAGATACCGATTTAGAAATGACTATCGGTAGAAGCTTCGAGGTTTCATATCGATAAAAAGATAATGGTTAGTGGTTAGTAGTTAGTGGTTAGTGGTTAGTGGTTAATAACTCCTAATATTTAACCTATTACCCATTACCCATTACCTATGACCTATTACCCATTACCTTTTACCTCTAACTCGCTTCCGGTAAACGAACAATAAAAGTAGTTCCTGGAGTTTCTGGTGAATTAACAGCAAAACGATTAGCAGGGCTGAAAACTTCCATTTCACCCTGCATTTGTTCTATTAATTGTTTTGCTATAGCTAACCCCAATCCAGAACCAGGAATTTCAGTCTCGGCTTGTACTCCTCGATAACCCCTTTCTCCTAGATGTTCTAAATCTTTCTGTGGAATTCCCGGACCACTATCACTGATAGCAATTTCTAAAAAATTAGCTTTGTCTTTTATTGATTCAATTAAAATTTTACCGCCTGCGGGAGTATATTTCAAAGCATTATCAATCAAATTACTCAACACTTCTTGTAATCCTTGATAATTACCTTTTACTAAGGGCAAATTATTTTCAACTTCAGTGATTAATTGTAGAGAACGCTCTTGCGCTATTGCTTCAGTTGATACTAACAGTGGCTGCAAAACTTCATTTAAACTCAAGTCAACTAGTTCTTGTTCTGCACCATTTAATAACAATAAAGGTTTATCTTCTTCAAAAGTTGCTTCTACTTCTACTTGGTTTTGTGGAGGTAACTTAGCTGGAAGTAAATCTTCTGGATTTAAATCAATCGCTTCATCAAATTTCTGTAGCAAGTCTTTTAATCTATCGGTTTCTCTAACTATGGATAAAGCGACTTCCCGATTCGCATCTTTCGGTCGCAATCGCTTAGTTAATAGCTTTCCAAAAGTTCGTAAAGCTGTTAGTGGATTGCGAAATTGATGCAATAAATTATCCATCAAATCTAGCTGCTTTTCCTGCATTATTTGATGATTGTGCAACTGACTTGCTAGCCAAGCACGTCGTCTATCCATGATACAAGCAATCGCCAAACTTTGAGCTACGCTTTCGATTTGAGTGCGTTCGCTTTCTTTCCAAGCACGGTCTTCTCTACCCGTTACCAATAACCCCATCATCACCGAGTCGTGAATCAAAGGTAGAACAATTTGGTCTCCTTCCATCAAGCATTCTTGATTGTTTTCTTGAGCTTGATTTGAGAAATTATTATCTAATGGCAAACTGTTAGTTTCTGAAGACCCAGCTAGCAAATAACGATTAATAGATGGTAAAGCGACCTGATGCTCAAGTCCTACCACAGCAGTCTCTGGATAAACCGCAACAGGAATTAACTTTGCTTCCCCCTTATGTGGTGGAACCTCTGCCAATTCTTGCGTCAAATATACAACGCTCAAAGATGCTCCCAATCCTTGGGCTAGCAGCGTCAATTGTTCTCGGCACAGAGCAACAAACTCTGAACTGGCAGAAATTATCATTTTAGGAATTCTTCTGTTTCGCGATTGTACAAAAACTGCGATTGATATCTTCAAAATAATCGAGGCTAAATCGGGATTCAACCAGGTAATTAAATCAGAAGTTAAAACTGCCCTTTTACAAAGCTTAACTAATTCTGACTCGTAATAATTGATTCTGGAACATAATATTACTCAATACTTTTGATTTATTTACATGTAAATAATTATTTTTTGATTCCAGTTTGGTTACAAACCATTGATTTTTTTTAGTAAAACTTTTATAATTAGCACGGATTTTGTAGCTATAACTACAATCCAGAGCTAATACGAGGAGGAAAATAGTTTGGCTAGGAGAAGGAAGCGCAAAAGCCGTCGTCGTCAGGAAGGACGACGTATTCTAGAACACGTGCCTCAATATAGCATCGAAAGTGGTGAAGATAAACCCGTGACGGCAGCAAGAAAATTTATTCAAGCTGAAGGTATTCTTCCACCCGCTTTGCTGCTAGTTAAGCGTAACGAACACACCACAGACCGTTATTTCTGGGCTGAAAAAGGTTTGTTTGGTGCTCAGTACGTAGAAGAGAATCACTTTTTGTTTCCAAGTTTAAGAACAATGGAACCGACATCGATTCCAGAAGCATTAGCTGTTGCCGTTGCTCGGTAAACGAGTCGAGGCAGGTTGTTTGTCTTAAGTTTTGAGTGTGGCTTTTGACAACAATCTATTAACTGGCAAAATGATGCATTTTTTTTAAATGTTTATGTTTTCTTAATGTTTTGAAATTATTTGCCAGTAAAATCAGTTTGGTAAAGACGCTTAATTTCGGCTAATTCCATACAACTGTCGAATTTTTGTATGGTTGAGTCGTGAGTGTGAGGATAAATATTTTTCGAGAATAAGGGTTTAGGGTGCAAGGATGTGGCGAGGTTACACAGTGAATGAATATTTCTGCTCTTACAGCTGTTGGCGCGTTTAGGGGTAGAAATAAAAGCTTCTCTGTGACTGTTGTAGCTAATAGCTGTCAACGGGATTATTCTTTCCTATCCTTGCCCTTTATCCCATATATCTTATGACAATACAGAGGTTTCTAATCAGTATCTGGATTATTTTGGATAAGAACTAGCTATTTAGATTATTTCCGTAATTTTTTTTCAAACCTACTCTTAATAAACGGTCAATAAATCTTTACTTTTAATAGCTCTCATTGCTGCGCCCGATTATAGTCTTCTTTAACCTTTTTTAGAAGAACTGTAATTTTTCTAGTCAGGAGCATACCAATTTTGTACGATTAATATTTTGTTTGTCATTGCGCTAGCGTAGCCTGTACGTTAGCGCAGCCTGTCCCGGAGGGACATTAGGACATACGAAGTAAAGCAATCTCATAGTGTTGAGATGATCCACACCCTTTGGGTGAATGGGTCGTTCCACTCACAGTGACAAGTAATATGTTTATACATTTGGGATGCTCCCTTTTAGACGCAAAAATAATATAGCCAATTTTAAAAGGCTGAATACACCTTTATTAAGGCATCTGAAAACTGGTTGCAAATCAAAAGCTGTCTTGTCCTGAGAAACAACCAACTCAGTTTCATGTTTTAACCAAGAAATCCAAAAATTACATAGTTTTTCTATTCTTGAAAGAAAAAATAGTCATAATTCTTGGTTTCAGACACCACTTACTAGTTATTCAGATTTCTTAAAAAGTAAAGATTTCTTTTTTAGCAACACACCTGCTTATTGTGGAAACTAACAATAAATAGCATTTCAGAAGCTATAAAACTATGTTTATTTCACTCAAGGCAGTAAAAATATTGCCTTGATGAAGTATTTATATGCTTAAAAGCTGTAATTCAAGCTCTTTTGAGTTGTAATGCTTCTTCTAAAGAAATAATTTCATCTCGATGAGCAATTACAGTAATCTTGGCATTTTGTTCGCTGCTGGAATTTTCAACACTCAGCAAAACTTTTTCGACCCTTCCTGCTTTGTTCCAATAAAAAATGCCGCTTAGAGGGGATAGTAATACTATCCCGTAAAGCAGAAAGCTTTGACTAGAAAAAAGCAAAGACAAGATTAATGATAGGCAAGCCAAACCAACAGCCGCGAGAATAGTCAAAAATACGGCTAAAAACCAACTGGGTTTAACGAAGCCAGTCATAGTTACTTGATTTTTTTGCGGGTCTACCGCTGCCACTCGATAAGACCTCGCTTGAAAATACTCCTTTAATTGAGGCATTAAAGAGGCTTCATTTAATTGGGATACCAGTTGTGCTGTTTCTATACGGTCTTTAGTAGAAGCCCTAATAAAGAAGAATAATCCGACCGACATCAACAAAGTGAGCAGCAACGTGGATGGCAGAATAGCAGTATCCATAGCAAGTTAAAAAGGGTGTAATTAGAGGAAACAATTACCATTATTATTGGTAAATTGTCCTCTTTACACTAAATTTCTCCGCTTAATGTAATCGTGCCAAAGACGAGCTAAATCTTGGGCTTGAGTTTGCCATTCAGAGGAAACTTGGTACATCCGTCGGGGACGACCGCGTCCTTCAAGCTTCTTCCAATATCCAGTTATTGCTTTCTGGTCTTCAAGAAACTTAATCGCACTGTAAAGTACAGTATCTGAAAGTCGATAAGTTGGATATTCGGCTTCGAGTTTTTGGATTAACTCGGTGCCGTAAGATTCCCCTTGTTGCAAAACAGACAAGATATAACAAACAGCTAGTTCCTGACAGAGGTAGGTCGGCGGAGGATTCTCAAAGAATTGATATATATCCTCAAGTTTCATAGTTAGTGAATGGCTAAAAAAATGCCTTAATATTGAGCCTGTAATTTCTATAGAGAGTATATAGTGCTACTCCATAAAATGTAAGTATATAACGCTACTTAGACCTATATGGTCTGCATTATAAACAATACATTAAAGCACACGATTGTTACTTATGGTACTGTCGCACTAAAATTGGGGTGCAGTGAACCGCACCCCTACCCAAACTCGGAAAGTAGTGTTGTGAGGAGTAGCTTGACAGCAATTTTCATTGCCATCAGTGTGTCAAGTGATGCTAAGCAAGTTAGAACTGCTTAAGCATAAAATGGCACCTAAGCAATTTTAAAGGTAAATCGCAGCTTTTTTGCAAAACTTAACAAATACTTTTTTACGAAGATACCTACCGTAGGTAATTTGACTTATTTGAGATAGTTAAAATCAGGCATTTACAAGCAACTATCTATTGATATTCAGCAGATTATGAAAGTAACGTAAATAATTGGTGTGTTTACAGTCTTATCTATTGTCCTTCACCTGTAACTAAGGAAGGTGCAATAATTTTCTAAAATAGAGCCTAATTAATTTTTTAATTTTAATATGTCAGAACAGCTGGACAACCCGTCTTCTTCTAAAGTCCGTTCTATCGGGCAAAATTTTCGTATTACAGGGTGGATTAGTTTTGTATTGCAATTAGTGCTGGGTATTGTCTCCAGTTTGCTGTTATTAGTATTTGTAGTTGGTCGCCGACCGGGTACTCCCTCAGCTACTGCTGAAACTGGGTTTGGCGTATTTTTAGCCGTCTGCGGAATAGTTTCTTTAGGGATAAGCGTTTATTTAGCATTTCGCTGCAAAAATATTGGCAGACAACTACAATCAACCAACTCTAGTAACCGTCCTCGTAAAATTGAAACAGTTAAAACTTTACAGTTAGCTTTGATAGTAAATCTAGTGGGAATGCTGTTGACCTTATTAGGAGCGCAAGCAATTGTTGGCTCCTTGGTAGTTAAAGCAGTATCGAGTCAAACTATAACTACGCTGGGTGCTGTAGACCCCAATCGAATCAGCGGTCAAGATATGCTTGTAGTTCAAGCAAATAATAATACAATTACCGCCCATTTTGTAGGACTTGTAGGGTCAATTTGGTTATTAAATCGTATCACCAAGTGAGTGTGAAGGCGATACGATTTGAAAGCTAAAAGAGGAAGTAAGAAGATTGGAGGAAGAAAACTTCTTGCTCACTGTTTCTTTTCTTCCCCATCTTTATCCGGAATTTTCTGGTTTCTCTATTTGATATTTTTTCGTTAAGAGAAAATTAGTGTGCATTTCATTCTAGACTGCTGGAACGATGCGAGGTTTATTTTTTGTATACTGCGAGAAATTTTTTTGCTATGAAGTCAAGGCGAACACTACAATATGTCTTGGTGTGTTGACTTGTGTGTTAACTCAAGTATTTTAAATCCTAAACTTAAACTGAGAAACATCTGTGCTAGATATCAAACAAATACGGGAAAATCCCCAATTAATTGTTGAAAGGCTGAAAAATCGTGGCGATAATTATGATATTCAGCCTATTGTTGATTTGAATCAAAGACAGCGCGATTTAGAGACAACCCGAAGTCAACTTCAAGCTCGCAGTAATGAAATTGGTAAGTTGGTTGGACAAAAAATCAAGTCGGGTACCAGTCCTCAAGACACAGAAATTAAAGATTTACGAGAAGAAGGTAATTCTCTTAAAGCTAAATTAGGTGAATTTGAGCCACAAGAGAAAGAGATTAAAGCCGAAATTGAGCAACGAGTACTTGCTCTTCCTAATTTACCCAGCGAGTCTACACCCATTGGTAAGAGTGAAGAAGAGAATGTAGAGATTAAACGCTGGGGTGACGAGTATTTACCTCAAAACTCGAATATTATTCCTCATTGGGAAATTGGAGAAAAGTTAGGAATCCTTAACTTTGAAAGGGCTGTTAAAGTTGCTCAAAGTCGTTTTGTTGCCTTAATTGGGGCTGGTGCGGCTTTAGAAAGAGCATTAATTCAGTTTATGCTCAATCGTCAGGTAGAAGCTGGTTATGTGGAAGTAGTTCCACCGTTTTTAATTAATTCTGAGTCTTTAACAGCTACTGGACAATTACCAAAATTTGCTGAAGACAGCTTTAAATGTGCCGAAGATGATTTATGGCTTTCCCCCACAGCCGAAGTCCCTTTAACAAATCTTTACCGTAGTGAAATTATTAATTCAGAAGAATTACCGATTTATCACTGTGCCTATACTCCTTGTTTTCGTCGCGAAGCTGGAAGTTACGGACGTGATATGCGAGGTTTAATTCGTCTGCATCAATTTAATAAAGTTGAATTAGTTAAATTAGTCAGTCCACAAACATCTTTTGATGAGTTAGAGAAATTACTTAATGACGCTGAAGCTATTTTACAAGCTTTACAGTTGCCTTATCGGGTGATTGAATTGTGTACCGGAGATTTAGGATTTTCAGCCACAAAGACCTACGATATAGAAGTTTGGCTGCCCTCAAGCGGTAAATATCGTGAAATTTCTAGTTGTTCTAACTGCGGAGATTTCCAAGCCAGAAGAGGTAACATTCGCTTCAAAGAAGCTGGTAAAAAAGGGACTCAGTTCGTACATACCCTCAACGGTTCCGGATTAGCGGTAGGAAGAACAATGGCAGCTATTTTAGAAAATTATCAACAACCCGACGGAACCTTGCATGTACCGCAAGTCCTGCAACCTTATTTAGGTGGTAAAGAAATTTTGGAATTATAAATTTGGTAATTGGGAATTGGGCATGGCGCATGGCGCATTGGGGATGGGGGATGGCGCATGGCACATTGGGCACGGGAAATTGGTCGCGAGGATAGGGACAAGGAGACAAGGAGATAATTAACTTTTATAACTCCTAACTCCCAACTCCTAACTCCTAACTCCTAACTCCTAACTATCCCCAATGCCCAATCCCCAATTCCCCATACCCAATTTAAAATAAAGAAATGTATAGTTTAAATAAATTCACAAATTTTCTATGTCAGTTTTAGCGGCAATCGCAGTTTTGGCTGTACTAATCTTTGTCCATGAATTAGGACATTTTATTGCAGCAAGGTCTCAAGGTATTCATGTTAATCGCTTTTCTTTGGGTTTTGGACCGGTACTTTTGAAGTATCAGGGACCCGAAACTGAATATGCGGTGCGTGCGTTTCCGCTGGGTGGTTTTGTTGGGTTTCCAGATGATGACCCTGATAGTACGATTGAGCCAGATGACCCGAATTTGCTGCGTAACCGTCCGGTTCTAGATAGAGCAATTGTAATCAGTGCTGGGGTAATAGCGAATCTAATTTTTGCCTATTTTTTGTTAGTATCACAGGTTGGTTTTGTCGGAATACCTGAAGCTTCTCAGCCAGGAGTTTTGATACCACAACTTGCTCCAGACGTTAGTAAAGTCGCGACTGAAGCAGGAATCAAAGCGGGAGATGTAATCTTAGCCGCAGATGGTAAAGAATTTGGTACATCTGTGCAAAATACACCATTATTGAGCGAAATTATCAAAAAACATCCCGGAGAACCCATTGAATTAAAGATAAAAAGGGGCGAGCAAAACCTTAATTTAACAGTGGTTCCGGAAGATAAATCTGGGGGTGGAAGTATTGGTGTTGCTTTATCTCATAACGGTAAAATAGAACGTCGTTCGACCAAGAACATAGTAGAAGCTTTCAGCGTTGGTGCAACTCAGTTTCAAAATATTATTTCTCAAACAGTTCAAGGTTTTGGAAAGTTAGTTACGAATTTTGGTCAAACAGCAGGTCAAGTCGCAGGACCAGTAAAAATTGTCAAAATTGGTGCGAGTATTGCTCAAAACGATACTGGTAGTTTATTCTTCTTCGCAGCATTAATTAGTATCAACCTAGCTTTCATCAACATTTTGCCTTTACCGGCTTTAGATGGGGGACAGCTTGCTTTTCTATTAATTGAAGGTGTACGCGGTAAGCCTTTACCAAATCGCATTCAAGAAGGTGTAATGCAAACTGGTTTAGTGCTACTTTTAGGAGTAGGGATTCTGCTCATAGTTAAGGAAACTTCTCAGTTAGAGTGGGTACAAAAATTATTCGAGTCAGCAACCCCAAAGCTGTAAAGCAGTCTTAAAGTGATTTTCTTGCTTACAAATCAGTGAGTACTAACCGAAAAAAGTCTTCTAGTAAAAAGCAGCTGACGCACTGTATTTTAGTGCGTCTTAAGCATTTGTATCCAGATGCTACCTGTTCTTTAACTTATTCAACTCCGGTACAGTTACTTGTCGCAACAATTCTTTCCGCTCAATGTACAGATGAACGAGTTAATAAAGTGACACCGGAATTATTCCGCCAATTTCCAGATGCACAAAGTTTGGCAAATGCACCGATTGAAGAACTTGAGAATTTAGTCCGCTCTACAGGATTTTATCGGAATAAAGCCAAGAATATCAAAGCCGCTTGTCAGATGATAGTGAAAGATTTTAGCGGTAAGGTTCCTCGAACTATGGAAGAACTGTTGCAACTTAGAGGGGTCGCTCGGAAGACTGCAAACGTAGTAATGGCTCATGCTTTTGGAATTAACGCAGGGGTAACGGTTGACACTCATGTCAGCCGTTTGAGCCAAAGATTGGGCTTAACAAAGCATGAAGATGCGGTTCGTATTGAAAGAGACTTGATGAAATTATTACCGCAAGCAGATTGGGAAAATTGGTCAATTAGCCTAATCTACCACGGTCGTGCGGTTTGTAAAGCTAGAAATCCAGCTTGTGAAGAATGCGAATTAGCTGATTTATGTCCAACTGGGCAAAAAATTTCTCCTCAAAATGCAAATATTGATGTCAGAAGTAGTGCAGTTCGATAGAATGGGGAATGCTGTTCAAAAACGATTAGGAATTTCATGGCTAAAAAAGCAATGGTAGAGCGCGAGAAAAAACGCGCCAAGATGGTAGACAAGTATTGGGATAAGCGTCAAGATTTATTAGATGAGTTTAGACAAACAGCAGACCCTTTAGAAAAGCTAGAAATTCATCGCAAAATTCAGCGTTTACCCCGCAACAGCGCTCCAACCCGTCGTATGAACCGCTGCTGGGCTACAGGTCGTCCCCGCGCTGTCTACCGTGACTTCGGATTATGTCGCAACGTTTTACGCGACTGGGCACATAAAGGTTTACTACCTGGGGTTGTTAAGTCTAGTTGGTAGTTCTATTAAGTTAGGAGTTAGTAGTTAAAAGTTAGGAGTTAAGAATTAGAAGTTAATTAATAACTTGTATTACTCTGTGAGTTATAGATACCAAGGATATACTAAGCATTATTTTTGTAATTAGTGCTGAAGGTTATATCCGAGGAATTTTTACAACAAAAATTAAGAGGTTTTAGCCTCATATTTAATCCAGATTGCTCAAAACTTCCACCTCACAACTTACAACTCCTAACTCCTAACTCTTAATTCCTAACTTTCTTTCATTGTCCGCAACATTTATCTATTCCCAAACTTTCTAAAAGTAGGTCGCTGACTGCGTTAGCAATTGCAAACTCTCCATAAAAGCTTTCGGAAAAGTCAAAGGCTTGCATTTCTGTGACAATAGCTAATACTAGTTCTCCTAAATCATTTTCTCCTTCCATACGCTGTCGAACAAAAATTTGTGCTGCACGTTCGGCTATTTCTTGATTAATATTTTCTGGAATAAATTCTTCGTTTAAGAACGAATGCAAGCGCTGCTGCAACCATTCTCCTTCTTGTTGAGGATTTTGTGCTGGTGGTAAAGTTATAGGTGGTATTGGTTGAGCCATATTTTTGATTTTTAATTTTTTGTTTCTAATTTTTTGTTTTTTGTTTTTTATTGAGCTTTGATAGTTAAAATTTGCGAGTAGTAATTTTAATGTTTAGCCTTTTCTTATAATTACTAAATACCAGGTGATAAGTAGGTCAAATGAAATAAACGCGATTAATTGCAAGTAATGAATGAGCTTTTAAGTCTTACTTCTACTTTCCACTTCCTTGTTATATAGCACTATGTAATGGCGATTAGGACATTAATAAAGCTTGGAACCGACAAATCACAAACCTTTAACCGTAACCGTAGCGCTATATTTTTAATTTTTGATGCTGACCTGCCTTACTGCAATCTGAGAAGTAAATTCTATGGAATATAATGTTGCTGCTATTATCCAAGGATACTCCCAAGGCTATTTTCTCATGGCTGATGAAAATAATAACTTGGGATGGTACAGCAGTCACAATCGTACTTTAATTCCTTTAGATGATAGGTTTCGTTTTCCTAAGTCTTTAAGGAGAGTCCTTAATCAAGAGCGGTTTTCCGTTGCAATTAACCGCGATTTCAAAGCTGTTGTTGATGGATGTGCTAACCGAGAATCTACCTGGATTTCTGAAGAATTAAAAGATATTTATTATGCACTATGGGAAAACGGATGGGCTTATAGTTTTGAAACTTGGCAAGGTGATAAACTTGCAGGAGGAATTTTAGGAATTGTTATCGGTGGTGCTTTTATCGGCGAATCAATGTTTTTTCGTATCCCCGAAGGCTCGAAAGTCGCTATGGTAAAGTTAGTAGAAAGATTACGCGAAAAGCAGTTTATCTTTTTTGATGCTCAAATGATGAATCCTCATTTAGAGCGTTTTGGCGCTATTTCTATTGATGATGAAGAGTATCAAGTTCTGTTAGAAAAAGCTTTGCAATCTAATTGTTCTTTAATGTAAATTGCTTTTATAAATCTTTTTCAATAAAATGAAAAGACAAAGCTCAAGAAATAACTAAAAAAATATATATTTGGAAGTAAAAAATTTTTCTTATTAGTGCCCCATAGGATGGTATAATATTAAAACTAATATTTTTCATAATGGGAATATTGGCTGCTGTCGATAGGTGCTGATATTCCCATTATATAAAATAGCAAAAAACGCGCATTTTTTGAAGCGGTTGAATAAAATTACCTTTACTTTCTAAACTCAACCTTTAAAGAAAAAACGTCAAGTCGCTCCAATTCAAAATTCAAAATATGTCCCTTCGGGACACGCTTCGCTAACAAAATTCAAAGTTTAAATCAGTGGGAGCTTGAACCCACCAATGATTTGAGACCACTGACGGGAGATTCAGTGGGGGCTTGTACCCGAAATTAATTAATTCAAAATTGTTTAATTCTTCAAATTGGTCAATAGTCAATAGTCAAAAATCAAAAGAAATAGGGAGCATCCCAATTATGCAGAAAGCCCGCAGGCTATAAGCCTGGGGCTAATAATACTAAGCCCTGGTCGTCGGGCTTAGTTTATGTAGCTGCACCCTTACAGGGTGTTGGGTAAAATATTTGTTCAAAATTGGGATGCTCCTAAGAAATATTTTCTGGAATCTTGTTTTTAGAAAAATAATTCTTTTAATATATTGACTAAATTATTTTTTTATTCATATACCCTGTTATGCTCAAACAAAAGTTTTAGACAGCTTAATTAGCCGAATAAATATATCAAGATATTGCTAAATTTGAATATTTTAAAAAATATTACTACCAGTTAAAAAAAATATTAAGAAATATTTTTATTCACAAGCGATTATGTTACAAATTGAAGTCAACTGATATATTTGGTAATAATGATTTTGAAGCGTGATTTTTAAAAATAGCTTTGATAAAATTAGGAAGTTGTAGTTACAGTAATAGAACTGTCAAACCTGTAACCTTCTAATTTTAAATGCTATGGTTAATTGGACTAATACTTTGAATTTAATCAGGATTGCTTTTAGTATTAGTGGCTTAGTCTATTTTTTGGAGTCATTTGATTTATATAATTTACCCGAACATATCTAGAATCAATACAATCAAATAAGCATAAACGACTTTGTTTGATGTTCTTTATTCCTAAAATCAAAGGCAACTATAAATGCTTGGTGCAATTTTAACTGCAAACAGTTTGGAGCTAAATGTAGATATATCTATTACCTCCCTGTTTTACCAGCTATCTAATTATTTATTAGCAGAAGCAGAGTCTGGAGGAGAAGAAAAAGCAACTATTGCTGCTCTGGTCGGAACTGCGGGAATTATTTTTATTTTCAGCGTAATTCTGGGAGAAATCTGTGTCCGATTGAAATTACCGACTGTTTTAGGTGATTTAGTTGCAGGTATGTTGCTTGGTGGTTCAATATTAGGATTTATAGTCTTCTCCCCTGAAGGAATAGAAGTTAACGGAGCTTTACTCAACGGTTTAGAATTTGTCACCGGTGCATCTTCTGGAGTTGTGGAACAAGCTTATCGGTTCCAGATGAAGGATTTTCTAGAATCAAGTGCCAATATCGGACTATTAGCATTATTGTTTACTACAGGATTGGAATCAGACCTCAAGGAATTAATTAGGGTGGGAACTCAAGCCACAACTGTTGCAATTACGGGTGTAGCTGTTCCATTTGTGTTAGGAGCTTTTGTATTAATCAAATTCTTTGGGGTTGCAACTATACCGGCTTTATTTGCAGGTGCGGCTTTAACTGCCACAAGTATTGGAATTACCGCTAAAGTGCTGCAAGACATTGGTAGTCTTAACTCTGAAGAAGGTCAGATAATTCTGGGAGCAGCAATATTAGACGATATTCTCGGTATTGTTGTCTTAGCAGTTGTACTGAGTTTGGTGCAGACAGGGGAAATAGAAATTACCAATATTGTCTATTTACTTACCAGTGCGATTTTATTTGTATTAGGTGCAGTATTTTTAACTAAAGCTTTCGGCTCTTTCTTTGTTTCCCTAATCAATAAAATTAATAATCCAGCAGCATTAATGCTCTTAGCGGTAATATTTTTAAACTCCTGCGCTTTACTCGCAACAGCTATCGGTTTAGAAGCAATTTTAGGAGCATTTGCAGCAGGTTTAGTTTTAGGAGAAACAGAATTTCAAGAGAAATTACAAAGTTTATTCGAGCCGTTCATATTCGTTTACACAACGATATTTTTCGTTACCATTGGCGCAAAAGTTGATTTAAGCGTTCTAAATCCCACAGTAGCAGCCAATCAAAAGGGCTTGATAATAGCAGCCTGTTTAATTGTCATAGCTATCCTTGGTAAAATCATTGCGGGCTTTGCAGTGTTTACAGATAAACCCATAAACAGATTAGCAATCGGTACCGGAATGATTCCCAGAGGTGAAGTTGGATTAGTCTTTGCAGGATTGGGAGCGACAACCGGAGCATTATCAAATTCCCTAGATGCAGCAATAATAATCATGGTCATCGTCACGACTTTAATTGCACCAATCATGCTCAGATTTGTATTTCCCAGTTCTTCCACAGCAGATGATTGTGAAGACGTTGAAAGAGATTGCGTCCCAGTTTCCAAATTTAATTAATTAATACGAAGGAAGAGGGAAGAAGGAACAGGGAAAAGGGAAGAAGTTAATAAATTAATTTTTTACTTCTTACTTCTTACTTCTTACTTCTTACTTCTTACTTCTTACTTCTTACTTCTTACTCATTACTCATTACTCATTTATGACTTCCTCCAGCCCAGATTCAATCGTTGATTCTCCACCTATAGAATCAGAAGCACCGAAAAATCGAAAAAAATGGCTGTGGTTATTAATTCTTTTGGCATTATTAACAGGTGGTGGAATATGGTACTTCTTCTTCCGTAATACAGCGGAAGCAGAAACACCAGCACCTCAAGCAGTTAATGTGACACTACAGCAGGTAAAAACAGGATTATTTGAAGACAGTTCCGATTACGTTGGTAACTTAACAGCGGAACAAAAAGTTACCCTCAGACCAGAAATCGCAGGAAGGATAATCCAAATATTTGCCAATTCCGGACAGTTGGTAAGAGAAGGGACTCCGATAATGCAATTGCGTCTCGACCGTTCCCGAGCGCAATTAAATGCAGCAACGGCTAATATTAACGTTCAAAGAGCAGCCCGTGCAAATGCGGAAGCAGGATTAAGAACATCTCAAGCTCGGTTAAGAGAAGCAGAAGAAAGAAGAGCTTCCGCAGCTGCGGAAGTCCAGCGTCAAAATGCTGAAGTTACCTTACAGCAAGCAGAATTCAGACGAACGCAAAGTTTAGTAAGTCAAGGAGCGCAAGCCAAACAAGCATTAGATGTACAGAGAAGAAATTTAAATACATCGGTTGCGGCTCGTAATTCATCCCAAAAAGATTTAGCAGCAGCAAGAGCAACAGTAATAGCGGCTCAACAAGAAATAGAAGCAGCAAGAGCAAATTTAGATAGAGAAAATGCAGCATTAAGCCAATCTCAGGCTCAAGCTAGAGTAGAAAGCGAGAATTTAGAAGATACAAGAGTATTGGCACCCGTTGCCGGAGTAGTAGGAGATATTACTTTAAAAGTTGGAGACTATGTAAATACCGGTCAAGAATTAACTACACTGACATCGAATAGAGCATTAGAAGTTAGGTTTTCAGTTCCAGCCCAAAAAGCAACTCAATTGAGATTAGGATTACCAGTAGAATTAAGAGTTAATCAACAAAATGGTGAACCTTTAGTTACGGGAAAGATAAGTTTTATTTCACCAGAAGCAAATCCGCAAACTCAAGCAATTACAGCTAGAGCTACATTTGCGAATCCTAACGGGAGATTGCGTTCCGACCAGTTTGTGAGAGCAAGAGTGATTTGGGATGTAAGTCCAGAAGTGTTGGTTCCGACAGTAGCTATATCTAGGGTAGGGAATCAAGCATTTGTATTTGTAGCTGGGAACGAGAAAAATGAAGAATCGGGGGAAATGCAGCAAATAGTTAAGCAAAGACCAGTTCAGCTAGGAGCAATTCAAGGTAATAGTTATCGAGTATTAGAGGGATTGAAACCTGGGGAGAGAATTGCGACTACAGGTATTTTGAATTTATCAGATGGTGCAGCGATTGCAGAGGAGGAAGTAGAAGCGGAATAAATATTAGTTTTTTCGGAAATTGTTGATGATAAAAAACCGCAGAGAGCGCAGAGGGCGCAGAGTTAAGAGATTATAGAGAGATACTATTAAATATGTGGTAAAAGGATAACAAATGAAAGGAATTTTTTTAATATTTAATTTTACATAAAACCGGTTTCTCACTTGCAAAACTATTTATCTCTCTTTAAAATCCTTCCTCTGCGCTCTCTGCGGTTTGATAATAAATAAATCAAAAATTACTATGGCTGAAATACATATCAACGACAACAAAGAATCAACTCAACTTTCTGAGATTCAACTCCAAACTAAAAATAATCAAGAATCAAATCAACCTTCACTAACTGATATTCAGAAACAATTAGATGAATTAAAAGCTCAAGTATCCCAGTTACAAAAGCAAATTAATTCCAACAATCGAACAAATCAAAATAATTCTTCACCAACAACACAACTACCAAAAAACCAAAATAAAAATTCAGATGTTTCAACAAAAGTATCTGAAATAGAAAACAGTCTGCAATTAGTCAGCGATATAGTCCGCTATCAACCGTTAAGAGATATGCTCGCTGCGAAAAAATGGGAAGAAGCAGATACGGAAACTATAAGATTAATAGCCGATATTGCAGGACATGATGATTTAGAAGACTTTCGACCAGCAGAAGTACAGCATTTTCCCTGCGTTCAACTACAGGTAATTGATAATTTATGGCTGACTTATAGCGAAGGAAGATTTGGATTTAGTATTCAAGCTCGTATTTATCAAGAAGTAGGAGGAAATATAGAAACCACCATCGAACAAGACAGCAAAATAATTCAGAAATGGGGAGAACGTTTGGGATGGAGAGAAAACAATCGCTGGAAAAAATGCGACGAATTAGATTGGAGTTTAAAAGCTCCCGAAGGTAGTCATCCAGCACGTTGGTGGAATTCCCCCTTCGGTTCTAAGATGACAAATTACTTTCTTGCTCGATTAATGAATTGTGAAATTAATTAAATGGGTAATTGGTAATGGGTAATAGGTAATAGGTAATTGGTAATTGGTAATTGGTAATTTATAAATTACTTATTTAATTTTCTACCCCCTCTTCCCCCTCTACCCCCTCTCTAATTCCTAACTCTTAACTCTTAACTCCTAACTCCTAACTTTATGACATGTTTGTAGAAAATTTCATTCGCAGACCGGTTTTAACAATTGTTTGCTCTATCATCATTTTGCTGGTGGGAGCGGTTAGTATTCCGACTTTGGCTGTGGAACAATATCCTGATGTGAGTCCGGTTCAGGTTGTTGTTTCTGCTAATTATATTGGTGCTAGTGCTGAAGTTGTTGAAGATACTGTTACTACTGTTTTGGAACGACAGATTAACGGTATCAAGGGTATGAGATACATCAGTTCTACTAGTAGCGATGATGGTTCTAGCAGCATCACGGTGACTTTTGAGCAGGGTTATGACCTTGATATTGCTGCTGTTGATGTTTTGAACCGGGTATCGATAGCGGAAGCTCAGCTACCTCAAGCTGTACAAAGAACTGGTGTGAATGTATTTAAGCAGTCGAGCAGTGTTGTTGTGGGGATGTCTATCTTCAGTGAGGAAGAGGGTAAATATGATGACAACTTTGTGAGTAACTATGCTGATTTATACGTAGTTGATAGCATCAAACGAATTGAGGGTGTGAGCGATATGCAGCCGTTCGGGGAGCGTCGCTATGCTATGCGGTTGTGGCTTGACCCGAGTCTGTTAGCTAGTCGCGAGGTGACTGCTCAAGATGTGGTGGCTGCTCTACAAACTCAGAATATTCAGATAGGTGCGGGAAGAATCGGTCAACCACCAACGAATGATGGACAAAGGTATCAATTAACTATCCGTGCAGCCGGTCGCTTGCAAGATGTAACTCAGTTTGAGGAGATTGTTCTCAAAACTGGGGAAGATGGGACTTTAGTTAAATTAAAGGATGTTGGTAGAGCGGAGTTGGGAGCGGAAAATTACGATACTTTTGCTCGGTATAGAGGTCAAGGAGCAATTGGTTATCGAGTTTTACAGACTCCGGGAAGTAATGCTTTGGCTGCTGCTACAGCTGTGAAAGCGAGAATGAAGGAGTTGGCTGAAGATTTCCCTCCTGGATTGAGTTATGCGATTCCTTATGACCCAACTTTATTTGTGGAAGAATCGAGTAAGGAAGTTGTCAGTACTTTGATTCAAGCAATTTTGTTGGTGGTTCTAGTATTATTCCTATTCTTGCAGAATTGGCGAGCTACTATTGTTCCAGCGGTGGTAATTCCGGTTGCTTTGGTAGGGACTTTTGCTTTTATTAAGGTTTTTGATTTTTCGATTAATAGTTTGACTTTATTTGGTTTGACTTTGGCTACCGGGATGGTGGTTGATGATGCGATTGTGGTGGTGGAAGATATTGGAGGTAAGGTACAAGAACAAGGAATGCGTCCCCATTTGGCTGCGATTGAAGCAATGGGAGAACTTTCGGGAGCGGTAATTGCAACTTCTTTGGTGTTGTTAGCGGTGTTTATTCCGGTTGCGTTTTTCCCTGGTACTACAGGACAGCTTTATCAACAGTTTGCTTTAACTATCAGTTTTGCGGTAATTATTTCGACTTTCAATGCTTTAACGTTAACTCCCGCTCTTTCATCATTATTATTGCGTCAGGGACAGGAACCCACGGGAATATTAGCAAAAATATTTGCTGTAATTAATCGTTTTATTGATTGGATGAGGTCGGGATACAGAAGTATTCTGGAAATTCTAACTAGCTTTAAATTGATAGTTTTAGGGGTTTTCGCATTTTTATTAGCAATCACCGTTTGGATGTATCAAACCGTTCCTACAGCATTTCTTCCGGAAGAAGACCAAGGTTATGTAATTAATTTGATTCAAGGACCCGAAGGAACTTCTTTGGAATATACCGGGGAAGTTATGGAGCAGGTTGATAAACAATATTTGGATATTCCTGAAGTTAGGGGAACGTTTTCTTTGGGAGGATTCAGTTTTAGCGGTAGAGCAGCGAATTATGGGATTTCTTTCGTTCCTTTTGAACCTTGGGGAGATAGAAAAGACCCTGAAAAATCGGCTGCTAGTATTTTGAATCGAGTTAGGGGAGGTTTGGGAGGAATTTCTCAAGCAAGGGTAATTGCTTTTAATCCTCCAGCTATTCAAGGTTTGGGAAGTATCGGTGGTTTTGTATTTCAACTTCAAGATAAAGGAAATAACGATATCGGGACTTTTATTAAGGTCAAAGATGAATTAATTCAAAAAGCAAACGCAAGACCGGAATTACAAGGTGTTTTCAGTACCTATTCCGCTAGCGCTCCGCAATTGTTAATGGAAGTCAATCGAGACAGAGCGAATTCCTTACAAGTACCCGTAGACCAAGTTCTAACAACTGTAAGTACTTTAATTGGTTCCAATTACGTCAATGATTTTAATGCTTTTGGTAGAACTTATCGGGTATACGTCCAAGCAGATAAAGAATTTCGTTCCAATCCTAAAGATATCAATCAATTTTACGTCCGTTCCCAAACAGGAACAATGGTTCCCCTGGGTGACTTAGTCGAAGTCAAAACCCTTACCGGACCCCAAACAGTAAACCACTATAATTTATTCCCTTCCATTGAAATTAACGGTTCTCCAGCAGATGGTTACAGTTCCGGACAAGCAATTCAAGCTATGGAAGAAATTGCAGAAGAAGTATTACCCCAAAATATGGACTTTGAATGGTCGGGGATTACTTTAGAAGAAATTCAATCTGGTGGTCAAGCTCCAATTATCTTTGGTTTGGGTATATTGTTTGTATTCCTGGTATTAGCAGCACAATACGAAAACTTTGTTGACCCAATTATTATTTTATTAGCGGTTCCCCTAGCAATTTTAGGAGCATTACTAGCTCAATCAATCAGAGGTTTACCCAACGATGTTTACTGTCAGGTTGGTTTAGTAATGTTGATTGGGTTAGCTTCCAAAAACGCAATCTTAATTGTAGAATTTGCTAACCAACTGCGAGAACAGGGATTATCGATAACTAGAGCAGCAGTTCAAGCATCAGAACAAAGATTGCGACCAATTATCATGACAGCGATTTCCACACTATTGGGAATCTTCCCCCTAGTAATTGCAACCGGTGCGGGTGCTGCTTCTCGTCAATCCTTGGGAACAGCAGTATTTGGAGGAATGATTGTTTCCACGGTATTGAGTTTATTCGTCGTTCCCGTTTTATATATCGTCATCGCAACACTTTTCTGTAAATTTAAAGATGACTGTCGCGGATTGTCACCAGAAAAACAGCAAGCAAAAGAAGAAGAAAGAGAAAGAGAAACTGTTGTTGCTGGAAGAAGGTAATTGGTAATTGGTAATTGTTAAGATTTCGAGAACCTTGCCATCCTAAAAGTCTTAATTGCTTAGCAATAAAGGTGTTTATTCCCCCATGAGCAATTAAAACAACCGAACCATGATGATGATATTCCTGTATTAGTAACTCTGCTGCTTGCTTCGCTCTTTGTCTGGTATCAACTGGTGACTCAAAAATAGGAGAAATTTTCAATTCCCATAGTAAGCGAGAAATAATTGCCCAATTCAAAGCCGATAGTTTGATATTTGTAGAAAAATTTCGCCAACAGTTTATTTCTCGGAAAACTGAATTACTTATTGGTTGAACTTGAGGCTGAAGAATTTTGGCTGAATGAATAGTACGATTTAAGTTACTTGTAAAAACTATATTAGCGTTCTGTACAACTGCAATTAAATTTTCTGGTGGTATCGATTCGCTTGTTATTCCCGCAGCATCATAGCGTTTTAGAAAATCTAAGAATCTATTTCTATTAACTTTTTCTTGAAGAGAAACTGTTGGTTTTCCATGTCGTACAAGATGAATAGCCATATTTTTCATCAACAAAATATTTCTACAGATTGATTTGCTTTATCTATGGTTATTATCGCGCTAGCCTGATATTGAAAGCTTACCGAATACAAGGGAACATGGCAGCAGAAGGACATAGTTTAATTTTGGATTTTACCAAAGTTTTAGGGGCATCTGCTCTAGGTGGATATATCGCGAATAAGCTCAAACAACCGGTTCTCTTAGGATATTTAGCTAGCGGATTTATTGTTGGCCCTTTTGGCTTTAAGCTATTAAATGATGCGGATTCAATTAAATCCTTAGCTGAATTTGGGGTTGCTTTTCTGCTTTTCGCTTTGGGTGTAGAATTTTCTTTAACTGAACTCAAAAGAGTCAAAGATATTGCTCTGAGCGGTAGTTTGATGCAAATTGGATTAACTACTACTCTCGTAACTCTAATTACAGTTATTTTTGGTTGGGCTTCGGGATTCCCCCAAGGAATATTTTTAGGTGCTGTATTTTCTCTTTCCTCTACAGCAGTAGTATTAAAAACACTTACTGAAAAAGGAGAAACTTATACACTCCACGGTCAAATCATGCTGGCAATTCTAATCGTTCAAGATTTAGCATTGGGTGTCATGTTAGCTATCTTACCAGCGTTAAAGCAGCCTGAAAACCTTGCTCCGGCTTTATTTATAGCCTTATCAAAAGTTATCGGATTTGTGGCGATCGCATTTATTTTAAGTCGTTGGGTTGTGCCCGGTTTGATTCGTAATGTTGCGGCAACTCAAAGTGATGAATTATTCTTACTAACAATAATCGCTCTGTGTTTAGGAGTTGCTTTAACTACAGCAGCACTAGGTCTTTCGATTGAAATGGGAGCATTTGTAGCTGGGTTAATGATTTCGGAAATTGATTATGCAGACCATGCTTTAGCAAAAGTTTTACCTTTAAGAGATACCTTTGCGAGTTTATTTTTCGCATCTATCGGAATGCTGATTGACCCAAATATTTTAGTTAATAATTTTGCACTAATTTTGGGACTAGTAGCATTGGTAATGATAGGAAAAGCAGTAATCGTATTTCCTATCGTCCTCAAATTTGGCTACTCTGTAAAAACAGCAGTAATCGTTGCTTTTGGAATCAATCAAATTGGTGAATTTTCATTTGTATTAGCATTAACTGGTTTAGATTTAGAGCTAATTACTCAAGATACTTACCTATTACTTTTAGGTACTACTGCGATAACTTTAATTATTACTCCCGTCTTATTAGAAAAAGCACCACAAATAGCCAGCTTACTCACACAAACGGCATTTTTTCGGAAATATCTACAGCGCTTTGAAGCACCAAAAAGCCTTTCAATTCCAGAAACAATCAATTCTCATGTAGTTGTAGCGGGTTACGGTAGAGTAGGACAAGTTGTGGTAAAAATTTTGCAAAGTCAAGGTTATCCAGTCATTGTTATGGATAACAGCGAACCAGCCATCCAAAGACTCAGAAACAGAAAAATACCTTATTTATTCGGCGATGCAGATTCCGAATTAGTATTAGAAAAAGCACATTTAGAAAAAGCGAAAGCCTTAGTAATAGCCTTACCCGACCCAGCAAGCACAAGATTATTACTCGAACGCGCTTTATCAACAGTTCCTCAGTTAGATATTATAGTGCGGTCGCACTCCGATAAAGAAATAGATATCCTAACTCAAATGGGAGCAAAAGAAGTAGTTCAACCAGAATTTGAAGCAGCATTAGAACTAGGAACTCATTTACTCAAAACATTAGGTGAAACGGAAAATCAAATTCGTATCGTTATCAGCAATATTCGTATTGATAAATATATAAGCATTCGACCGGATAGGTAATCAATTAACAATTAACAATTTTCAATGTCCAATTCCCAGAACGCGATAAAATAATAAACAAGTCTTCAAAACAAGCGGTTTTTATGGCAACCCAAATTGATAAACCGAAGTCTTCAACCGAACTGGTAGTATCCTGGGAAGCTTTACCAGAAGATTTTCAACTTGAGGATGAACCAGTGGAAAATACTGGACAACCACTATTAGCAGGTGCATTACGGGAAAGTTTAGAAATATCCGGGTTTATTCAACCCCAAATGCTGATTGCTTCAAATTTCGGCATTTGTGCGACAATTAACGGACAATTTATTGCTAAAGCTCCAGATTGGGTTTACATTCCTTCAGTAAATTCGGTTGAAGAGAACCGTAGAAGTTATACACCGTTACTAGAAGGTGATATTCCTGGGGTAGTAATGGAATTCTTATCCGAAACCCAAGGTGAAGAATATTCAGTTAAACGAACTTACCCACCAGGAAAATGGTTTTTTTACGAACAAATTCTAAAAGTACCAATTTATATAATTTTTGACCCAAATGGGGGTTTGTTGGAATTTTATCAACTGGAAAATGGACGATATGAATTGCAGCAACCAAACTCTGATGGTCGTCATTTTGTTGCTTCGATGAACCTATTTTTGGGAACTTGGCAAGGTGTAAAAGAAGCTAGAACCGGATATTGGTTGCGCTGGTGGAATGAAGCGGGTAAAATACTTCCTTGGGCAGTAGAATTAATCAACCAAGAACGTCAACGTGCAGAACAAGAACGTCAACGTGCAGAACAAGAACGTCAACAAAAAGAAAAGTTAACTAATTATTTATTATCTCAAGGTATCGACCCAGATAATCTACCACCATTAAGTTAACTTATTAATTTCTTATGTTTACAGCTTAAATTCAACCTTAAATCAGTAAAACTCTGTCTTTGTCTCGAATCTAAAATCCGAAATCTTGTCTAGGATATACAGTTACTAGCCCTTCGAGTGTATAGCTTACTGATACGTTAAAGTAAAGCAGCTTGTCCGTAAGGACGTAATCCAAAATCGATTAGGGAAGCACACAATTAGATAGAAACACCTGGTCAATCGAATTGCTTTACTTGGAATTAAACGAAGAGAATTAATATCCAATGAAAGCTTAACTGTAATTTGGTGATAAAAAGCTCAAGGTGAAAAAGCACGCTAAAAAATAAAAAACTTACTAGCAAACAAGATTACTGATGGATATCGACTAACTGACAACTTTTGCCAACTCTCTAGAAGCTACCCACATATCAGTAACATCGTACTTTACCAATAAGGTCTCATGTTTAGCGTTACACGAAGCTTTGAGCATTTTTGTCTTATTATTATTTTTCACAAGTTTAGCTTGGTAAGTATAAACCGAACCATCGGGTTTTTCAAAAGTTAACTCTGCCAATACATTACTCTTATCCTCGCTCTCCTCAATTATTCTACCTGCCGCTTTGTAATTAAACCAATCCCATCCGTAACGCAGAATCAGTTCCCTTTCTACGATTTGAATCGACCGTGGGAGAACACCCCAACCTCTATAAATATCTTCAAAACGCTTAATATCACCACTATGAGTCAATATTGACTTAAATGACTCGTGGTCAAGGTTGCCGTAATACCTTCCTTGAGGCAAGTCTATCATTGTTGGTGCAAATCGATGTCCGCCGAAGTGACTAGATTTCCAGATTCTTACATTATCTAAACCTGAATCTGAAATAAGATTTTTTGCATGAAAATAAAAAGGATTTCCGTATCTTGCACAGCATCTATCGTGGCTACCGTGAGTACAAACTAATATATCTCTTTCGGTAGTTGCATCAACTTCATACCTGAGAGTTTTTCCCCACAACCATTTTTTGATAGTTGCTACTGCTTGTTCGATATTTTCCAGCTTAAATTCTCTCTTTGAATATCCTTTACCTCCTCCAGCTTGTTGGTGATAAATCAAAAGCGTTGTAAAGTCTACCTTGTGCGATAAATCATTAGCAATTAATTGAAACTTAATTGGCAATTTAGCCCGCTTTGCTTCCTTTACAAACAGTCGTAAATTGTCCGGAACCCACTTGGAACTAAATGCATCCGAACTCCAAGGAGGAGGACATTCTATTAAGACGTAGGTTTGATTATTAGTAGCAGTACCAACAATATCTTCTGCTGCTTCTCGCGAATTATCGGAGCAAAAATTTTGATTCATTTAACTTACATTAGTAGTGTATTTTTGCAAAAAGGATATAACGCATGTAGATAGTTAAATCTACAATTAATCTCTCTAACAATCATGATTACTACAAACATTTCTCAATCGAAATTTAGTTGTAACACTTCAGACTGAAGACAGAAAAAACTTATTTACTAAAGAACTCGATTGTTTTTTGTTAGCCTCGTAACTTTTTTATAACACTTTACTTATTAAAAGTCTCAGATGCTAGAAAAAATGTTACTAATGGCTTAATGAAGGATACAAATGATAACTTTTACCTCTACAGATAGTTATTAAATTAGCCATCATATGTGTTTATTCTACAATTTTGGCTAGAGTTCCGGGGTTTTTACTTAGACTTATAGTCACCATAGAAGAATTTTACATATCCAATTTCTACTATTTGATACAAATTGCTATATCTAATAAAACTTACATACAGTCACCATACTTAAATTAACAAGTAAACTTTGATAAGTTTCATAGTCAAAGCTGAAAGCATATGTAAATTTCATATTTTAAACTTAGTAAAAAAAGCTACTTATTACTTAAATTATTTTCTACATTAGTCATAATCCATGTAATTGTTAAAGATTTCTAAAGTGTATGACATCACTATACCCAATTTATTGAAAATATTGCAAATTATTCTCAATAAAATCAAAAAAATATAATGGGCAAGCAATAAGCCCAAAAAGTCAAATAGATAAGTTAACAAGTAATTGTTCGGATATGATTATGTAATGAATTGCACATAAAAACATACTTAATGAATAAGTGTGAAAAGTTTTGGTTGATACTTTTCTTATTCTCATCCCAATTCATCTATTCTCATTTTTGCCGAACATCGGAATCAAACTTTACATCCGAATTTAACCGATGTCTGTGTAAAGTGCAAGCATTTACGAATTTTTCTCACTTTGAGTTAGATGCACTCGACTTAGAGTTTCATGTCAATATAAACAAACTCAGCAAATACACGTAAAATAACTGTACTAATATAAAAGCTAAAATTGAGGTCTTATATATCAGCCGAAATCTAAGTTTATTGCAAATAGCGAAACGGAAAACTAATGGTTTCAGAAGAATAAAACCGATTTTTTGATACTTGTTGAGAATAAAATGACATACGTATTAAACGATTTTAAAAGCTGATTGAAATCTAAATTAACCATTTGTTTACCTTTTTTTAAGTAGATATTAAACTAAGACTAGAATACACCAAAATACTATGAACCTTGTTTTTTACTAATAAGGAATATTTATTCTATGAATAATTTTTTTTTGAGCATTAGCTTACTGCAAATATTTTCTCTTAACCTGTAGGATTACTAATGACAAGAAATATCAATTGTGTTAATGAAGGCGTATTTCTAATGAAACTTAGCAACACTGAAGCTCGAAAAGCCTATTGTTTAAGGATTTCAAAAGTTTGTAAAATAAAAATGATAGTTAATGTGCTAACTAATATGTTTTTCAATCAGTAGTCAACTGAGAATTGAGAAACGTCCATAGCTCCAAATCTGCAAAATCTGAAATGGTCATAAAAGCACCAAGGTTCTTCAGAGTTTCAGGAGTCTGGGTAGATGTGATACCTATAGTAGGAATATCCGCATCAACTGCAGAACGCATTCCGGAAGGAGAGTCTTCTATAGCTATAGCTTCCTGTGCTTTTACCCCTAATTTTTCCAAAGCTACTTTATAAGGTGTAGGATCTGGTTTCGCTGCTGTCTGTTCTTCCCCTAAAATTATGATGTCGAAAGCTTCTTTTAACTGCAAAGCTTCTAACATATGATATGTATTAAGTTTTGGAGCATTAGTAACTAAAGCACATCTGAGTTGATGTTCTTTGCTCCAAGCTAATAAATCGGTAAATCCGTTAATAGGTTGTAATAACGAAGCTTGGTCACGAAATCTTGCTTCTTTTTCTAGTGCAAACTTCTTGCTCTCTTCGACCGATAGATGAGGTAATACATCTCGAATAATATCAGGATTGTGCCTACCTGCAAAATTCGATTTAAATATTTCTTCGTTTATTTCTACATTATATTCAAGTAATAAATCTTTCCAAATTTTATAATGTATAGGGTCAGTGTTAACAATTGTGCCATCGAAATCAAATAAAATAGCAGTCAACATAATTTCTTCTCGTCAACTGTAAATAAATATAAACTTTAATAAAATACCTTACATTATTTTGTGCATTTCCGTAACAATTGCAGCATAAAATCCTGGAAAAAACTATAATTAATTCATTAAAAATCTGACAACCTATGGTAACTAGCGCGTGTACGGGTGGAGAAAAATCTACCCCTACCCGTTTACTTCAAGAAAAGTGTTAGAAGATTGAGAGAGAAATAAATAAATCAAATCAATAAAATTATACATTTAGCATAATATATTTTGTATAGCGAGCTATTAGAAACTTTTTGACTATACGGATAACATAAAAAATGATAGATAAATAATTATTTTTTGTTATCAAATGTCAAAAGCTGGAAAACAATTTCGCGTTGATAATCTGGGAGTTCAGATTTACGATTCAGAATCCGAACTTGCACTATCAGCAGCAACCATTATTCAACAAGATTTACAGCAAATTCTCAAACGCAAGCAAACCGCTACAGTGTTGTTTGCAACAGGTAATTCTCAACTAAAATTTTTAGATACTTTAGCCAGTTTAAATAATATTGATTGGTCCAGGATTATATGTTTTCATCTAGATGAATATCTAGGAATATCAGGAAATCATCCCTCTAGTTTTAGATACTATTTACGAGAACGCATCGAAAAACCTATTTCACCCCAGAAATTTCACTATATACAAGGTGATACATTAGAACCTTTACAAGAATGCGAGCGCTATTCAAAACTACTGAAAGCACAAGATATTGATTTATGTATGTTAGGAATTGGTGAAAACGGACATTTAGCATTTAATGAACCAACTGTTGCAAACTTTAACGACTCCTATAAAATAAAATTAGTAAAATTAGATTCAGTTAACCAACAGCAACAAGTCAATCAAGGACATTTTTCTAGTATAGAAAGCGTACCGAAATATGCTTTCACCCTTACGATACCAACGATTTGTGCAGCTAAAAAAATAATTTGTCTCGCACCAGGAAAAGGTAAAGCAAAACTAGTCAAACAATTATTAGAAGGAAATATTACTCAAAAATTTCCAGCC
Source organism: Cyanobacteria bacterium J06621_15 (assembly GCA_038525335.1). Taxonomy (GTDB): domain Bacteria; phylum Cyanobacteriota; class Cyanobacteriia; order Cyanobacteriales; family Nostocaceae; genus Rivularia. The sequence goes on from JBCBHT010000003.1 coordinate 71,836, forward strand.
TCAATTCTTCGTAATCAACCTCAAGCAAATTTGTTATTAGATATAGAAGCTGCAAGCTTAATCAGTGAACAGTGAACAGTTATCAGTTAACAATTATCAGTTATCAGTTAACAATTATCAATTAACTCCCAACTCCTAACTTCTAGCTCCCAACTCCTAACTGATGACTACTCACTGTTCACTGTTCACTGATAACTGATTAATATCCACTTAAAATTCCTCTTCTTTTCGCTTCTTTTTCTGCAATTTTAAAGAAAAAGATTCCAATTGTAAAATAGATAATACCATTAATAAAAGCAACTACCAAAGTTATTAAATTTAAACTATCACCTCTTGCCATTAAACTACGCAGTAAACCTGCACCGGGAGTCATTGGTATTAAAAATGCCAAAAGTTTAGAAGTACCAGTCCAATTTTCTGTAGGGATAGTTAACAAAAATAATAGTGGAAACAAAATTAAAGGAAGTAATTGCTGTACCCGCTTAAAAAGTAAAGAAATAGAACCTATAATGAAAGCAAAACCATATGCTCCGAATAAAACTGAAATAAAAGGTAATATTAACAAGGGTGAAAAATACAAACTGCTACCCGTAAGTAGAATAATAATCAAAAGAATAATTACTATCTTTAAAACTTCTAAAGTCAAATAAGCTAATCCACGCATCAAAAATACTTTTACAGCACCATATCGTGAGAGAAATAATTGTTCTAAAGTGCCAGTTTGTGCTTCACTTTGTAATCCTCCAGCTATATTTGCCATCACAAAATTTACTAAAACCCAAAGCATGTAGCCGACTACAAGTGAATCGAGCCTATCTCCTAACTGAAAACTAGAACCAGCAATATAACCAGCCCCTATGAAAAGTCCATAAAAAATTGCGCTGGTAAAGATTATTTGTGAAATTGATTCCACCGGATAACGGCGAAATTGTATCCAGCTACAACGAAGTTCTGCGAAAAATAATTCAAGCACTGTTATTTGTTATTTGTTAGTGGTTAGTTATTAGTTGTTAATAGTTAGTGGTTAGTAGTTGATTGTTAATAGAAAAACTATCAACTGCTCACTCCTCACTCTTCACTGCTCACTGTTCCCTACTCCCTTCCTTCACCAACTTCAAAAATATTTGTGTCAAATCAGCTTCGGATTTTTCCACAATTTTTAACTGTAAAGGTTCGAGTATATTGAATACTTGATAAATCAATTCTGGCTGGCTTAAATAAATAATTCTGTTTCCTTCAACTTCCACATTGATTTGTTCTAACTTAGTAATTCTCTCTTTATCTAATACAGATTCCATTTCAATTTTATAAGTCTTACCAGAAAACTTACGAATCAATTCATCTGTTGGTAGTTCTGTAATAATTTCACCCTTCTGAATAATTGCTATTTTATCAGCAAGCTGTTCGGCAATATCAAGTTGATGAGTTGTTAACAGAATTGCACAACCAGATGCAGCAATTTCTTTTACCAAAACTTTCACATCTTCCGTTGCTTCAACATCAAGTCCTAGAGTTGGTTCATCTAATAATAAAACTTGCGGTTGATGAACTAAAGCGACAGCAAAAGCTAATTTCTGTTGCATTCCTCGGGAAAGTTGCTGTACAGCGGTACGACGCTTATTTTGTAAACCAAATCTTTCTAAAAGTGCAATTCCTGATTTACGCGCTTGCTTGTAAGTAAGTCCTTTTAATACTCCAAAATATTCTAAATTCTCTTGGGGATTTAAACGCCAATAAACATTGCGATTACCTTCTAAAACAGCACCAATTTTTTCTAATGCATTAGGATTTCGATGAGGATTTATTCCTGATATTTTTGTCCAGCCAGAATCAGGCTGAATTAATCCTGCCATCATTTTAATGCTTGTAGTTTTTCCGGCACCATTAGGACCCAAAAAAGCAACTACCTCCCCAGATGCAATATTTAAAGAAACGTTTTTGACTGCTTCAACTACTTGATTATTTAAACGATAAGTTTTTTTGAGATTGTAAGCTTCGAGAGCAATCATGTGAGTTACTTATTAAATAGATAGGAAATCAGAAAAAGGGACCAATCAGAAGAAGTGATACTGATAAACATTTGAAAAAATAATGTATATCAAAAGGGCTGAAAATACTTGACTATTATTTTTTCATTTTATTCCCTATTCCCTGTTTCCTGTTTCCTACAAACTCAGCTTAACTATTCACAACTTTTATATCTACACCTGTTTCGGAAGCCTTTACTTCCATAACCGTATCAGTTTCCTCTATACTCATTCTGGCAGCTTTTTCTGGGCAAGGCTTATTTGCATGATGATTCATTGAGGTAACTTGATTATTTTCATCGATACAAACTTCCTTTCGTCCATAACTTAGTACAGTTGACATCCAAACCAGTTCTTTCATAAACCTTTCAAACCGACGAGTATAACTGTCTTCTTCTAACAATTTTCCCGAATCGTCAAACAAATTATTTACACTACCAAAATTCAAGTCGTAAAACGTTGTCACCAAACCTAGCTCACGCATCACTGGAAGTAAACTTTGAATGACTCTCGTACCACCGAAAGGTCCGGCTGAAACACCACAAATTCCTACAGCTTTATGAATATATTCTTTCAAATTAGTATCTAGAACATGTTTAAGTAGACCGGGAAAACTATGATTATACTCTGGAACTACAATAATAAACCCATCAGCACACTGGCAAGTTGCCGAAAATTTTCTATCTTTGATTGATTCACCAGCATCATCTGTAGGTAATTTCAATTGACGAATATCAATTAATTCAGTTTCAACCCCATCCCATTTTTCAACTTGTTTGTAAACAAACCTTGCTACAAATTCGCTCATTCTACCTTGACGATTAGTACCAAGGATTACTGGGATAAAAATATTACTCATTTTTTGCCAAAGTGATTAACAAACATTAAAAAAATATACTTAAATCAATTAAATAGAAATATTTGTTGATTTATTTTCATGTTTAAATACTCGTTTTGCTGCAATTATAAATATGATTGCTTAATTATAATTTTTTTACCGGTATGAAAAACGGAGGATTTAAAAATATAAAGATTAAGTGCAAGTAAATTTTTTTAACTTGCGGCTCACCTTTATGCCTAAACTGTTTTATATTTCTCTTTTTAAGATTGAACATATAGCTTGATTAACACTCATAGCGTAAATTCTAAGAAGGTTTGTACAGAATGAATTCTTATCTAGCAGCTGCTATTCAAATGACCAGCGTGCCCGATTTAGCATCAAACTTAGCTCAAGCAGAAGAATTAATTGATGTAGCAGTACGTAAAGGTGCCCAGTTAGTGGGTTTACCAGAAAATTTTCCGTTTATGGGAGAAGAACAAGACAAATTAGCACAAGCTCAGGTTATTGGCAAGGAAACTCAAATTTTCCTCAAAAAAATGGCTCAGCGTTATCAGGTTAATATTATTGGTGGTGGTTTTCCCGTACCTTCAGATAGCGTTGATAAAGTCTATAACACAGCCATGCTGATAGATTCCAACGGTGAGGAGTTATCGTGTTATCACAAAGCACATCTATTTGATGTCAATGTTCCTGATGGTAACACTTATCGGGAATCTAGTACCGTAATGGCTGGCAAGAAACTCCCTAACGTCTATATGTCAAAAAAACTCGGAAATATTGGACTTTCAGTTTGTTATGATGTTCGATTTCCTGAACTTTACAGACATATGTCACAACAAGGAGCTGATGTAATGTTTGTTCCCGCAGCTTTTACCGCTTTTACGGGTAAAGACCATTGGCAAATTTTGTTGCAAGCTCGCGCAATTGAGAATACCTGTTACATAATTGCTCCAGCCCAAACAGGTGTACATTACGACCGTCGTCAAACCCATGGACATGCAATGATTATTGACCCCTGGGGAATGATTTTAGATGATGCTGGGACACAACCTGGAGTAGCTATAGCCGAAATCAATCCTGCCAGAATCGAACAAGTCCGTCGTCAAATGCCAAGTTTAGAACATCGAGTATTTTGAATAGTTGTATTTATGAGTATTTGTGAGTATTTGTAAAAACAAACAACACATTTTTTAATCAATTTTCATTCTTGAAATAGACCCGGTATCTTTGAGATACTGGGTTTTTGTCTTTTTACTTACTTACATTAATAAAAATATACCACTACGCAAAAAGGTTAAGACATCAATAAAAGCTTCAAACCTAAAGTTATCAAACCTCTAACCTTTAATCTTTAAGTAGGGCTATATTTTGTTTTTTACTTTTTTAACCTGAGTTCGGGATATTTTTTTCGTTCGTAAAATCGTAAAAGCATTGGATAATCCGGGAGACGAGAAAATTGAATTTGCTCTCTCGTTTACTATTTATAACAATATTTTTACCCTCTACTTACTAATTACTAATTACTAATTACTACTTATTTATAGTGAATCTGTTAACCCAAGATAACGTTTTTGATTTTGTTCCCTAATCCTTAAAAAATGTATCAACACAACAATATTTAAAGCCATGTTTCTTTAGTCTTAACTCTAGGATTTTACCGTATTAATACTACGACTTTATATCAGGGTAATTGCGGAAACGAGTCCGAATTCTTCTGAGAGAAAGAAGTATAAGGTTAATGCCTAAAAATCCCATCCTTGGCTACAAAATCATTACTAAACTGCTGCCGGTAATGATTTATATATTTAGCTTTCTACAATTATTTCCGATTAGACAAACCGCTGCCCGAACTACGAATAATCGCAACGCTTGTATTCAAGATTCTGGTTTAAATGGGCAAATTTCTAATTTGCTAAAAACCACTATTAATGTATCCAACTTAGCAGGTAACTCACATCAGGGTATTAGAGTTGCCATGCAGACATTTACTTTACCTTTATCAAGTTATCTCAACGGTAGTGACTTTGATAACTCCGCATTAAATCTGTTAGCTAGCATACCATCACCTTTACAGGCAGTGGTACCTGTTAGTAAAGCAGTAGCATTCTCGCTACAACCAGGATTCAATTTCAGCAGTCCAATTCAACGTGTTGATACCACAGTTGCTAATATTCCTTTAACCTTAATTTCTGGTGGTAAACCCATAACAATTCATGCTGATAGTCGCTATCAGTTAGAAGAAGTTGTAGCTAAAAGCAGAACTAATGCTGTAGCAGCTGTAGATGGGGGTTTCTTTTCCTTGAAATTCCTTAATTCCAACGTAATGATTGGTCCGGTTTACAGTTATTCAAGTAAAAAATTCATTCCCGGAAACAAAGGAGAAAATAAAAAATTAGCGGGTCGTCCGTTAGTTTTAATTAGTCCTACATTAGTAAAGTACATACCCTTTAAACCCGACAAACATAATACATTGAAGGGTATACAACAAGAAATGCCAGGGGTTACCGATGCATTTGTCGGTGCAGCTTGGTTGGTTGAAAACGGTGAACCAAAACCTGCAAATTACTTTGATTTTCTGCAAGGAGCAGACGGGGTTCGCTTCCGAGCTTTTTGGGGAATGAACAAGGAAGGAATTCCCGTTATTGGTGTTTCAAATAAAAAACTTGATTCCGCAAATCTGGCAAAAGTCTTGACAGAAGCAGGAATTCAAGATGCTGTAATGCTCGATTCCGGAGCGAGTACTTCTTTGGTTTACAAAGGAAAATCCTTAGTAGGTTATACACCTCGTCCGGTACCTCATGCTGTTGCTTTGATTGGTAGTGAATCTGATTGTAATTAAGTATTTCTGATTTTATTTTTAGTAATTATAATTATTTTGGTCAGGTCTTAATAGGTCTGTCTTTTTTTTATTAGGATTTTTATTTGAAAAACAATAATAATCCTCCCTTTTGCGACTACTATTATTTCTCAACAACTATCAACTAATACCAGTTCTGTATGAGGTTGCGCTCAATCGCTCTCACTCTAAAAGAGTGGAACGACTAAAACAAAGCCCCCCTACAGAGGCTTAATTTAGCGCATTTTTATAAAGAAATGGTATAACTAATAACCACTTTCACCCGTAGGGTGTGGATCATCAAAACAAAAAAACCGGGGAACAATACTCACCCGGTTTGGTCATGCTTTACAGAATCCTCAGTAACGTAGGGACACGTTTATATGGTGTCCCTATTTACTTGTTAATTAAAAAGATTTTAGACTAAAGACTTTAGATTCTTGATTTTCTCAACTATACTTTCGCAGTAGCCTTGGTTTTAGCAGAAAGTTCACCACTAGCGTACTTAGCAGCAAATTCATCTAAAGGAATCTGCTTAATCTTGCTAGCATGACCAGCAGTACCAAATGCTTCATATCTATCCAAGCAAACCTGCTTCATGTACTTGATAGAAGGTTTCAGGAAGTGACGGGGGTCAAAGTTTGCTGGGTCTTTTGCAGCAGCTTCGCGGAAAGCAGCAGTAATTGCAAGACGGTTGTCGGTGTCAATATTCACTTTACGTACACCACTCTTGATACCCTTCTGAATTTCTTCAACGGGTACACCGTAGGTTTCAGGAATCTTACCACCGTACTGGTTAATCATATCCAACCACTCTTGAGGTACGGAAGAAGAACCGTGCATTACAAGGTGAGTGTTGGGTAGACGGTTGTGAATTTCTTCAATTCGGCTGATTGCCAAAACTTCACCAGTAGGCTTACGAGTAAACTTGTAAGCACCGTGGCTGGTTCCAATTGCAACTGCTAGCGCGTCAACTTGAGTTCTTTCAACAAATTCAACAGCTTCATCTGGGTCTGTTAAAAGTTGGTCTCTGCTGAGCTTTCCTTCAGCACCGTGTCCATCTTCAGCTTCACCCATTCCAGTTTCCAAAGAACCCAAGCAACCGAGTTCTCCTTCTACAGAAGCACCAACTGAGTGAGCTACCTTCACTACTTCAGCGGTAACATTCACGTTGTACTCGAAGCTAGCTGGAGTCTTCGCATCAGCTTCCAAAGAACCATCCATCATTACACTGGTAAAACCATTGCGGATTGCAGAATAGCAAGTTGCAGGGCTGTTACCGTGGTCTTGGTGCATAGCAATAGGAATATTTGGATGGGTTTCCACTGCTGCCAAAATCAAGTGACGTAGGAAGTTTTCCCCTGCATACTTACGCGCACCGCGAGAAGCCTGCAAAATCACGGGGCTATCAGCTTCTACAGCAGCCTGCATGATTGCGAGGATTTGCTCCATGTTATTGACGTTATAAGCTGGGATGCCATAACCGTTCTCAGCAGCATGATCCAACAGCAGACGCATTGGTACGAGCGCCATATATATTCCTCCTAATTGGTTTCTTAGCTAATCTATTTAAGACAAGCGTAATCTTTACGTTAATCTTAATATTTTTTTCAACTTATAGGAAATTATAACTACTTATGCGTACCTATGTTGAAAAACTTTCTATCCATTACATTGGGCATTGGGCATGGGGCATTGGGCATTGAGAATAGGAAATTGGTAGTTAGGAGTGTAGAATTCGTAATCTATTTCTGTTTATTCCCTTCTACTCTCTTATCTCCTCATTGCCATGCGCTATGCCCAATACCCTATCCCCTCATGAATAAACTAGAGAGAAAACGAAACGTTTTGCTTTATCTTTTCTTAAATGGGTAGCCTGGGACTCGAACCCAGAACAAATCGGTTAAAAGCCGAGTACTCTACCATTGAGCTAGCCACCCATCGCGTTTTTCGCGACTTATGAATAATAACACGACAACCTATTATTTTGTAAAGGGGTTAAGCGAAAAAATTTGCCGTAAGGCGAATCATTGCTGAATGAGTAGCCCCTGGGTTCAATACAGTCAAGTGTTCTCCGGTATTCATCGCATTGCGGGGAGCGCTCCAAGGCTCCAAACAATAAAAGTCTTTTCCTTTGACAGTCCAAAATACTAAAGTTGAGAAATTATCATCGTATTCGAGGGTTATTTTTAATTTACGGTCTTTATCTGTAACGCTGGTGGATTTTGCACTCAGCTTTGTGAATGCAACATCAATTTCATCTTGATTAAAATCAAAGCTACCGTTAAACGGGTGAATTTCCTTGCTACCTTTGTTTTGAAACTCAGTAGATGGAATATCAAGCTCTAACTGACTTTTGTCGTGAGTTAAAAAGTAAGGATGAAAACCCACGGAAAAAGGCATTGGTTCGGAAGACTGATTTGTAAATTCTTGAAGTACGGTTAAGGTATTGCCATGCAGTTGATAGGTGAAATTTACTTCAAAATCAAAAGGATAAACTGCCTTAGTTTGTTCGTTGCTGTTGAGATATATTTTTAGCGCAACGTTATCTACAGTAACTTCTTCGCCTATTTTCCAAGGTAAATTACGACCGAAACCATGCTGCTTGAGCGTGAATTTTTTATCGTTAATGGTGTAAGAATCGTCAACTAAATTTCCACAAATAGGAAATAAAATCGGATTTCCACCTCGAACGCTCATTTCTGGATTTTTGAATCGTTCTTCATCCAGATAAAAAACTTCTTTTCCATCAATTCGCCATTTTGTTGCAATACCACCACGAGACGGTAACACTTCTAATTGAGACTTTGCTTTTTCGTCAGTCAGGATGTAAGTCTCGTACTGTCTTTGTTCGACGTTAATAGAAAACATGATTAAAAATAATGAAGAGTTAGGAGTTAGGAGTGAGGAGTTAGGAGTTAGGAGTTGAGAGTTAGGAGCTATTTCTCCTTATCCCCCTATCTCCCCCTCTCCCCCTCTTCCCATTACCCTATCACCGAACCTCTAACCTTTGACTTCTAACCTTGAACCTTTGACCTTTAACTTTTGACCTAATTACTCATCTTCAGCAAAAATAAACCGATGCAGCTCGCTTGCATCTGGTTCGGGACTGCTTTCAGCAAATTCTACAGCTTCATCAACGGTTGCTTGAATTTTGCGTTCGATGTCCTTTAGTTCTTCTTGAGAAGCCAAATTTTGCTCGATTAAGTAAGCTGCAAATTTTTTGATGGGGTCGCGAGAAAACCAAAATTCTTTTTCTTCTTTACTACGCATTTCGTCTGGGTCTGCTAATGAGTGACCCCGGAAGCGATAGGTAAGTGCTTCAATTAACGTTGGACCTTCCCCGGAACGAGCGCGTAATACAGCTTCCTGAGCAGCCGAACGTACCGCGAGTACATCCATTCCATCAACTTCCACTCCAGGCATACCGAATACGCTGGCTTTTTTGTAAATCTCTGGTTGAGAAGTAGCGCGTTCGTGAGACATTCCGATTGCCCACTTGTTATTTTCTACCACGAAAATAATCGGCAGTTTCCACAAAGCTGCCATATTTAATGTTTCGTAAAATTGACCGTTGTTGCAGGCTCCATCACCGAAAAAGCATGCTGTTACTTGGTCGGCATTTTCATCTCCGAGAACTTCGCGACGGTACTTAGTTTGAAAAGCTGCTCCCGAAGCTACAGGAATACCCTCAGCAACAAATGCATAACCACCCAACAGACCATGTTCGGCAGAAAACATATGCATTGAACCACCACGTCCCTTACTGCAACCAGTTTCTTTACCAAACAACTCCGCCATTACTTCCTTTGCTGGAACTCCCGCACTCAAAGCATGAACATGGTCGCGGTAAGTACTAGAAACAAAGTCTTCACCCGGTCGCATAGCTTGAATTACACCGCTAGAAACTGCTTCCTGACCGTTATAAAGGTGGACAAAACCGAACATTTTGCCTCTGTAATACATTTCGGCGCATTTGTCCTCAAAAAATCGCCCCAAAACCATATCTTCGTAAATTCGCAGTCCTTCTTCTCTATTTATTTGCGTGGTGTTAGCGTTGAAGTTGGGCAATGTACGTTCTTGAATCATTATTTTTCGTATAAACTCCGTGGTAAAAATTAAAGAGATAATTTTAGTAAGTTGACTCTATATTGCACGCCTCAAAAGTCTTTTACTATTGACAATCGCGATTTTGGACAAGTTTTGATACTGCCTGTTGTAAGTACTTAGACTCCATGACCTCCTATAGAGTACCGTTTCAGGATATCAATATTCTGCATTTTGATTAACAAATTGATTACACCGTCTTCAATATCGGGAATATCTCTGTAGATATTTGTACTTAAATCACAATTGTGATAATATCTTTTTCTCGTTTGGGGGAAAATTTATTGGGGCTGCATTTTCCGTGAATCCTAGAAGCCTGTATTTTTTTACAGTAAGCTCGTTTTGTTCAGAATAGTCTAATAAACAAGCATGCTGCCTTAAAAAGACGGTTTTACATGCGGATAATGCTTTATAGTGACGCGAAGCTACGAAGAAACCTGTATTCAATGCGGGTATGTTATTTCTCGAACAAAAGTATTGTTGTGCAACTACAACATTTAAATGTAGCGTGTATTTAACAATGCAGTTGCGAAAGAGGTAATATCTAAATTATCAGGAAATTAATACTAATGTTAAACTAAGCACATTTAACTATTGTAGGAGGTTCTATAGCGCCTTAATTTACACTTCCTTAAGAACAATTGACTCTATCTTAGGGGAGGTATAAGTAAAGTTGTTGCGATACACACTATAAGTGTGTAAATCACTGGGTTATTATTATGGCACGGTTTTACAAGCCCAAGAATTTATTAAGAAAACTTTATTGATGAAGGCTGAGCGGGGACGTAGACTGTGCAAATTCCGCTAGATTATTACCGAATTTTAGGAATTCCGATGGCTGCAAGTGATGAGCAGTTGCGTCAAGCCTACAGTGACCGCATTGTTGGATTGCCGCGACGTGAATATTCCTCTTGGGCAATCGCATATCGAAAAAAACTTATAGAAGAAGCATACGTGGTTTTATCAGATCCGAAAGAACGCAAGGAATACGACCGAGTTTATCTGACACACGCTTACACTCCCGAAGATAGTCGTGATGGAAGTATTCGGGGCGAACAAGCTCGTGGTAAAAACGCTGATATTGATTCCAAAACTCTAGGTATCGACATTTCCCCAGAAGAAATGGTTGGTGCTTTGATGCTTTTGCAAGAATTGGGAGAATACGAGCAGGTTTTAAACTTGGGTCGTCCATACTTAGTCAATCGCAATGGTAAAGTACCTGTTAAGAGTGGCGATTCTCTAGGACAGCCACAACTGAGCGAAGAACAAACCAGCCAGCGTCCTGATGTTGTTCTTACAGTTGCCCTAGCCTGCTTAGAATTGGGTCGCGAGCAATGGCAGCAAGCTAATTATGAAAATGCAGCAGTATCTTTAGAAACTGGCTTAGAACTGTTATCCAATGAAGGATTATTTCAAAGCGTTCAAGCCGAAATACAGGCGGACTTGAATAGACTGCGACCTTATCGCATTTTAGAACTGCTAGCTTTACCACTTGAAAAAACCGCCGAACGACAACAGGGTCTACGGTTATTAGAAGAGGTACTCGTTTCTCGCGGTGGAATTGATGGCACGGGTAAAGATGAATCTGGTTTAAACGTAGATGATTTTCTGCGATTTATTCAGCAGTTGCGCCACTATTTAACTTGTTCGGAGCAGCATACACTGTTTGAACAAGAAAGCAAACGTCCTTCTGCTGTTGCTACATATTTGGCTGTATATGCTTTGATAGCACGGGGGTTTACCCAACGTCAACCAGCTTTAATCCGTCAAGCCAAGCAAATGCTGCTTGTTTTGGGTAAGCGCCAAGACGTACACTTAGAGCAATCCTTGTGTGCCCTACTCTTGGGACAAACTCAAGAAGCAACTCGTGCTTTGGAATTAAGTCAAGAATACGAAGCTCTAGCCAACATTCGAGAAAATTCTCAAGATTCTCCCGATTTACTTCCCGGACTGTGTTTATACGCAGAAACTTGGTTACAAAACGAAGTCTTTCCCCATTTCAGGGATTTGAAAAATGCTCTTGCTTCCTTGAAAGAATATTTTGCTGACAACCAAGTACAGGCTTATTTGGAAGCTTTACCAAGAGAAAATCAAGCTAATCAAGCTAGTAGACAGCAGAACCATCAACCTCAGCAGAATAATCAAAATTTCCAAAATTATCAGAATAGTCAAAATTCTAATGTCGTATATCGGCAATTTAATAATCGCAGGCAAACACCACCTGGATATTCCCAAAAGACAGCCACTAATTTTCCCAATAGAGCAGCAAATTCCGTAACACCTAATAACGAAACACCTCGTTCAGTTGGACCGCTACCAACTGCAGAACGTTTTAGAGGTAACAAACAAACACAAAATGGTTCTGCTTCATCAATGACGATGACAACGGGTAAACCTCCCCAAGTCAACGGACGCAGAAGACGCAAACCAAACGAAATCCCTCACTCACGCGATACGGTTGAAGGTACAACCCGAGCTAGAGTACCCAGACAACGCACTACACCATCGACTTTACAGAAGAGAACCCGTTTAATCTGGTTAATCTTTGGGTCTTTATCGGGTTTATTAGTTTTGTGGTTATTATTAGGTGCGGCTGTAGGATTTATCCAAAATATATTTTCTCCCGAACCAACTTTGCAAGGGGAACAGTTAAATATTGAGTTAAATCAAGCAATCACGGAAATTCCTAAACCTGGTAGCGAACTTGTTCTAAATGACGGTACTTTAACACAAGCAACTGCAAAAGAGATAGTTGAAAAATGGCTGAATGTTAAAAGACAAGCTTTGGGAGAAAATCATGATATTGAAAGCTTGAGCAATATTTTAACAGGTTCGGCTCTTGCTCTGTGGCGAAACATTACTCAACAAGTTAAAGCAAAAAATCACTATCGAACTTTTGACCATACAGTAAGAATTGATTCGGTTGATACAATTCCCAGCAATCAGAATCAAGGTGCTATCGAAGCAACTGTAGTAGAACAAGCCAACTTCTATGAAAACGGTACAATCAATCAGAGCAGGTCTTACAACGACACTATAAGAATTCGCTATATGGTGGTTAAAATCGGTAGTGAATGGCGTATCAAGCAAATGTCACCTTTGAGTAAAAATTGATTTTCAGTGGTGAATTTTGATATTTTCTTATAGATTAAACACCTGGTAAGTTCTTGTTTATCAGGTGTTATCGTTTGAATTTATTTCAATTTTATTTTTGCACTATTTTTTTAGTCCGAATAGTTGTCTTGAAAAAAAATTAAAGGCTGATAAACAAAATACGTTAAAACGCACTCGAAGGCTTACTCAGTCTGATTTATCAGACTTTGTGTATGAGCCTGGGAATTCATTCCAAAGCGGTGTTGATAATGGTGAAAGATGTCAGTTGAAATGCACTAAAATAATTACTTAATTTAAGAATCCTCCAGTAATTGAGATGATTTATAATCATTTGCCTCGCTCATATTTTACTTACAGGAGAGTTAAAGAGAAATGAGGATAAAAAATTCAGCAACACCAAAAAATCTTAACTCCTAACTCCTAACTCCTTTTTGCTAATTCATTTTGCGCTCGTAAATAATATTGGCTTGAGCATCGTAAACAACCAGCGGAACATCAGCATTATCACTAATTGCTTCCAAGGCTTGTTGTAAGGTTTGTAAATGGTTATTGACACCATCAATAATACTAGTATCTCCTTGAGTGCTGGCTTCTAATAAACTATCTTGTAAACTTTGCTCGTAATCGGGGCTGATTCTGACTGTAATTCCTTCATTACCTATGATGTAAGTACAAACTCGAATCTCGGTGGAGCAGGTTCTCTCTAAATCGGAACGGGTTTTTTGCATTCGGCTATAAACCGCGAACTTTCCTCGGGCTTTTTCAAGAGAACTAGAGGCTGGTACAATCAATTTCTCGGCTTTGATACTGTAAAGGCTGTTGTTGGCAACTTGTTTTGCAGAATTTAAAACAATTTGCCATTGCTCTACTGCTCCTTGCCATTGATTTTTTCGTTCATAACGTCTAGCTAGGGAAACCGCGTTAAGAGCTTTTTGGTAAGTTCTTTCAGCCATCAATTCTTTGGTAGTGCGATTCCTCGCTGCTAATAACCGAGGTTTATATTCGGATATCAATTTCTGTGCATCCGAATAGGCAGAACTTTTAACGGGAATTGGCTTTAATGCATTAACCGCAACTTGCCAAGTAGATTCAACTTTTTGCCAATCTTGTAAAGTTTTGGCGTTTCCTTGTCGTCTCTGAGCAACGAGAGATACTGCTTTAGCTGAAGTGATTTTTTTTGACCATCTATCTTCCCTAAGCAACTGAGCATTAACTAATCGTAAATTAGCGCGATAACTTTTCAACTTTTTTTGTGCTAATTGATAAATGTCGCTGTCGCGGTTAATTGCTTCTAAAGGTAATATTGCTTGTCTCCACAGTCGCTGTCTATCTTGTAATTGTTTGAGGTTTCTTGCAGGTGTTTTACTTTTTTGCTGTGCTATTCGTGCTGCTTGGTAGGCTGTAAATACCTGCTGAATTTTTTCTGATTTATCGGACAATGAGAGCGAAAGTCTTTGCGATTCTTGAGAATATGGAGATATACCGGATATTTGGCTCAAATTTGTCTTTGCTAAATCAATTTTTCTTTGTAATCGAGCTAAATCTTGTTCGGAATTGGTTTGGTTAATTAGTTCTCCATAAGAATTATTTAAATATTGCGCTGTTTTTAATTGACTGCATTTGGTAATCAAACAGGGACGAGTTGCAATGTATGCACCACCGAAAGTTGCCGAAACAATCACTCCTACTACCGCAAGTAGCATTAATTTGATATTCAAAACCGGTGATTTCGATTTTGAATCTTCAGACAAAACAGGTTTACGAGCAAGAAAAATATTAGAAGTATCTTCCGTTTGACTAGTTGGTAAATAAGTCAAAGCTGAAGAGTCAGGATAGTGGTCATCTTCAATCTCAGAAAACGAAAAATCCTCCTCAGCTATATCTTGTTGTACACTATGGTATTTTTTTAAAGTTAGGGAGCGTTTCGTATAAGGAAGTCTAACTCCAACTACTCGCAAATAAATTTCGATTTTTTCTTGCTGGTACTCGTGGGAATTAATTTGTAGCGCTTCTTTAAGAACTGTAAAAATATTTTCGGTATCGACTGCAACACCTTGAGGATGCTGAACCAAAATCATTAACTGATTATTTTTTACAGCACACTTTACTCCAAAGAATTCTCCAGATGGAACGTCTGCACGTAAGTGTTCCTGCAAATTTTTTGCCAACAGTTGTAAATTATCCTGCACAGTAGCTACTGTCATAAAGCCCCGTTAATTCCGTATATTTTCAGAGGTTAAAATATTTTCAATTTGGTAAGACAAATTTTTGATTAACTAGTTGTAATTTCAAATCCGGACGTACATTTTTTTAACACAACAAACAAGTTTTTACAAAGAGTGGAAAATTATCAGCAAAATCATATTGGTAAGTAAACAACACCATAACTCGATTAACTTTTATTGCCGAGTAAATACGTAATATATACGGTTATAGCTTAAATTACTGACTGCGTATCTTTCTCATAAATGTGATAATTTTTGGTTCAAAAGTGGGAACTATGAGAATTTATAATCCTCGTAATTATGGCAGCAGACTGTTTCAAAAATTTCTTAATATTCAAATAAGCAGTTAGATTTTATTCTCAATAAATAATAATTGCATTTTGTATATTTACAATTGTGAATGGTTTATAAAAGCGATGTATCGCAAGCAATATGTAGAATTGCAGGTAAAAAAATGTAAGCATTTTTACTGATACGATGAATTACTTTCTATAAATTAATTGTTAGTAAAAATAGTTTTTTAATTTACCAGTACTACGCTATTGGATAAAATTAAGATCGTAAAAATAACTGGTTTTTAACAGCTTGTTTTTGAAGGCTTGAAATCTTCATAATGATTATTAGGGTGCATGCTGTAGTCTTAGACAGCACCGCAGTAACCCCCCAAAAGTTGCAACAAAGGGTGTATGTCAATGGAATTATTAGAATATCAAGTAAAAGAATGGTTTGGAAAAATAGGTATTCCCGTATTACCTTCCCAAACTATTGACCATCCCACCGACTTAAAACGCTTAAAAATTAACTACCCAATAGTTTTGAAATCTCAAATTTATGGAGGGGGACGCGCAAAAGCTGGTGGAGTCAGGTTTGTAGAAACCACAATCGATGCGATCGCAACGGCGCAAAATATTTTTAACTTACCAATTTATGGAGAATTACCAGAAGTTTTGCTCGCAGAAGCTAAATACAATATCGAACAAGAATTGTACTTGGCTATTGTTTTAGATACTGCTGTATGTCGTCCTATACTATTGGGTTGCGATGAAGCTGACATTGATTGGGAAGAAGCTGGAGAGAAAATGCAGCACGTTGTAGTAGAAGAACAATTCTCCCCATTTTATGCTCGAAGATTGGCTTTAAAAATGGGTTTACAAGGTACTTTGATGCAGTCGGTAAGCGAGGTAATCGAAAATATGTACCGATTGTTTGTAGAAAAAGACCTAGACTTAGTGGAAATTAAGCCGTTAGGAGTAAACTCTTCAGGACAGTTAATGGCTTTGAATGGAAACATCAGTATCAATGAAAGAGCAATCCTTCGTCATCAAGAAATTGCTGTCATTGCTCGGAAATTAGCCGCTCGTAACATCTCGAAAGAGGGAAATGGTAATTTTGGTAGCTGGGATGGCGTAGAAATGCACGGTAAGATTGGCATCTTAGGAAACGGTGCTGGTTCTGTAATGGCTACATTAGACTTAGTTGTCAACAACGGTGGTAAACCTGGTGTATGTCTCAATTTAAGACATGCTTTTCTTACCGATACTATTCCAACAAATTTTTATACTCGCTTGGAAAGAGCCTTACAAATTTTAACTGCTGATAAAAGTATTCAAGTTATCCTGATTAACTTTTTGGGTAGCATTCCTCAAGCAGCAAGAGTGGCAGAAGTAATTCGCAATTTCATTCAAGAACAACCTAGCAATATTTCTCCCGGATTTACTTCAAATGGGAATAGAAATGGTAGTGGTGATTATTCTATTCCGAAATTAGTGATTCGATTGGCTGGTTCCGATTTAGATATAGCCAAAAAATACCTATCTGATTTAGAAAATTTTGCTAATAGCCCTATATTGCTATTAGAAAGTTTAGATGAGGCAGTAAAACAAGCAGTAAAGCTAAGTAAAACAAAAGCTAGAAAGTGACTATAGTACTTGAAAATCAATTAACCTGATATTTTTGACATAGGAGGCATCAAAATTAATCTTTTGTAATATTATTTACCTTATTTAATTGTTATTCTAGCGCTTTTAATAAGGTATTATTTTATAAGTTCAATAATTCTTTGGTTTTTGTGCGAACAAAAAACTAATTCAATTATCACCTTATTAGGTGGCAAATTAACTGAAAAAAGTTTTTATTGATTAAACGATAATTTAAATCAGATAATACATTTGAAATAAAATTGCTGTAACCTTGAGCAATGAATTAATGCAATCAGTATTTTCTTTAGCTGAGTGCGATAAACATATTAATTGAAAACTAACCGAAAACTATTCGTTAAATCAAATGAGGTGAAAAGCTAATTCACAATATACAACTGCTTGACTTGCTCAAATAAAATCTCATACAAAAGCAATATAAAGCCGTATCGTTAATATAGACTTGAAAAATTCTAAATGCAACATGTACCAGAAATTTGAACTAAGTGTAATTACAATTTTCTTAACTACAAACAGAAAAACTTAATATATTGATAATCTTATCTTAACCTAAGATATTTCCTTTTTGAAGACTGGGACAAAATTCATTCTCATCGGATTCGCTATGTTGAATCTAGGGAAAATATGAAATTGTGTTTCTTCGTTGACTTCAAAGACTAGATTCTCCTGAAATTATTATGCTTTTTTATGAATTTAACGCCAGACAGTAAAGTAATAATCCAAGGCTTCAGTGAGTTTATTTCAGAGACTCATATTTCTCAAATGAAAGCATACGGTACAAATTTAGTTGCAGCTGTTGAACCCGGATGTGGGGGAAGCGAGCAACATAATTTACCCGTATTTGATTTAGTTGAGGAAGTGGTAAATAAATTTGGGGATATCCATACCACAATAATCTGCGTACATCCTTTTCAAGTATTAGATGCAGCATTAGAAGCAATGGGTTCTGGTATAGCTCAAATAATTATCATTTCTCCTGGAGTACCTCCATTAGACATGGTAAATTTATTCCGCCGAGCCGAAGCAGAAGAAACCATAATAGTAGGACCCAATAGTCCGGGAATTATTGTACCGGGAAAAATTTTATTAGGAACTCATCCAAGTGAATTTTACAAACCTGGACAAGTCGGGATAGTTAGTCGGAGTACCACCTTAACTTATGAAATCGCTTGGGAATTAACCCAAGTTGGTTTAGGACAGTCAATAAGTGTAAGTATAGGTAGTGATGGAGTCGTAGGTTCTTCATTCATCCAGTGGCTGCAAATTTTGGATGAAGATGAAAATACTCAAGCCATAGTTTTAGTTGGTCAACCAGGTGGTGGACGTGAAGAAGCAGCAGCAAATTACATATCAGAAATGATTGACAAACCAGTAATTGCTTACATCGCTGGACTACACGCTCCACCAGCAAAACATTGGAGACAAACAGGGACATTAGCAGCAGTTATCGGACGAGATCCAGAGTTTGGTACAGCAAAAAGTAAGCTAGAAGCTTTCAAAGAAGCGAAAATACCGGTAGCACAGCGTCCTTCTCAGGTTGCAGAATTGGTTAAGAAAGCGCTTAAGTAAGAGATTTAGGAGTTAGGAGTTAGGAGTGAGGAGTTATGAGTTAGGAATTATGAGTTAGGAGTTAATATTACTTACTGTTCACTGTTCACTGTTTACTATTCGCAAATAATGCTTTGGTCGCTGATTCACCAGCAGATTTAACTTGCTTAACTAAATACCAATTTAATAGAGATGCAATTGCTAATTGGCAAATAAAAACGCCTAAAACTGTACTGATTCTAGAGTTACTGACTCCGTACCAGAAACCACTCGTAAATAACCATGAAACACTGCTTATATAGTTTGTCCTTGATGGATGAACTCTCAAAACTGATAAAATAAATACTGGCAAAATTATTGCAGCAGCAGTTGTTCCTATCGCCCACAAATGACGTTTTGAGTTTTTCAACATCAACATAATTTGAGCAATTGTAGCGTAAATTATTGTTGAAGTGATAAATAACAGAAGACCCAAATATGCTAAAGTTTCGTAGTTACTATTATAAAAACTTGCTTTTAGATTTAAAATAATTATCAAAAAAGCGCTTGTAGCAATTAATAAATTGATTGCAATTGCTAGAATAGCCGGACTTTTTTCACCTGTAGTTAAATCTGAGAATAAAGAGTTTTTGGAAGAACCTCTACTTGAAATAGTTTTCTGATATCTAAATCTAGCCCAGTCTTGTACTGCTTGTCTTGGGGGTAAAATAATTGCGAATAACCCGACAAATAGTAATAAATTCCAAGCATATAAGCTTTCAATCAGATTAAATAACGGTTGTTTATTTACTAAATTTTCTGATGATATAAACCCAGTAATAATTATTTCAAAAGTCGCTACAATTAAATAGCTTTGTTGTTTGCTAAAAATCGTTGCTTTGGGATTACGAAAACACCGCTTTAGTCCTTGCCAAGCCCAATAAGTCCAAACAGAGTAATTAAGTAAGTGAATTGTAACCAGAGAAAAAATATTTTCTCCTAAAGAGAAACCAAAAAACTCTAATTTTTTTAATGATGGAATACCCTTGCGGAATAGATTAGGAAATAAGTAATCGGTAATTCCTATAGGGCTAAAAATTTGTAAAAAAGCAGTATTATTATGATAGTAATGACTCTCACTCATTGATGCGGTCATCATTAAAAATATAAAAACTAGACCACTTGCTAGCCAGGGTTTGAATCCAGAAAGTACAGAACCACCAAATATTCCAAATAGAACAGCGATGCTATAAAAGCAAATACAGCTAGCAAGAAGCATTAAATAAAATAATGAGATATGGCTAAAAGCTATATTGGCAAATTTTCCAGTCATGATATGAAAAGGAATTGCGCTTAGCACTACCAAATAAATTAAAACTGGAACTCCTAATAGTTTTCCAGTAAAAATGCTTGTTTCTGATTGCGGACTCAAACGAATAAAATTTAGAGTTCCTTTGCGTTCTTCTTGCGATAAATCGTTAACAATTAAATAAGTTCCTGCAACCAAAAGCGTAAAAATAAAAATCACGCTGAGCGCTAGAAACATGTATTCCCAGTGGTCTCTCCACCACAATTGCATATCAATTTGATTCGTAGGACAATAATTTAAGTTTGGATATGAATTTCTAATTTTTTTTAACTTGCAATATTTGTTATACAAACTATCGTATTCACCAGGGAATTCTCTTAGCTGGTATAGAAATATAATCAATTGAGTAGCAAGAGATGTAACAATAGCGATAATTACTGGAAACGGTTTCAGACGACCTTTTAATTCTCTTGAAAGTTGTGGATTCCAATCGCCAATTTTATCAATTGAATTAAGCATGATAGTAGTTGGTTGTTAGTA
The DNA here is from genome assembly GCA_038525335.1 of Cyanobacteria bacterium J06621_15. Lineage (GTDB taxonomy): Bacteria > Cyanobacteriota > Cyanobacteriia > Cyanobacteriales > Nostocaceae > Rivularia. Next base: position 92,299 of record JBCBHT010000003.1, read on the forward strand.
GTTAGTAGTTAGTTGTTAGTTGTTAGGAGTTAATAGTTATTTCTCAAACTTTAACTTTTAACCTAAGATGCTTGTTTATGACCTAATTTGAGGAAAATACTTTCTAAATCTTCTTGGGTACAGTGAAACTCGGTTAAAGGAATTCCAGCATTAATTAAAGAACGTAGTAAATCAGCAGAATCTTCTTCTCCTCCGGAAAAATCTATTTTGACGCTCTCTTTATTTGGTAATATTTCCCAACCTTCAACTAGAAGATTATTTTTTAATTCACCTAATAGCACCTCTAAATTTTCTAAAGTGGAAATAACTATCTGTTGAGTAGAACACCTTTGATAAAGTTCTGACAGAGAAGCACTTTCAACTAAAAACCCTAGTTCCATAATTCCCACGGAGGTACATAACTCAGCTAAATCGCTGAGTACGTGAGAACTAATCAAAATTGTCATTCCTGCTTCC